>JANXUM010000038.1 GCA_025356215.1 Bryobacter sp.
TCTTCGACACCCTTGACGAAGCGATCGCGTGGAACAATGAGGTGCCGCAGGGCTTGTCGAGTGCGATCTTTACGAACAACCTTCGTAGCTCGGAAGCATTTCTGTCGGCACGCGGATCGGACTGCGGCATCGCCAACGTTAACATCGGTACGTCGGGGGCCGAAGTCGGCGGGGCTTTTGGCGGGGAAAAGGACACAGGAGGAGGGCGCGAATCGGGCAGCGACTCGTGGAAGGCTTACATGCGTCGCCAAACAGTGACGATCAACTACTCGGACGCTCTACCGCTTGCTCAGGGCATTCGCTTCGACCTCTGAGAGCGTCACAAGCGTTTTGTCCATGTCTTGCCAAGTGGCGATCATGTCGGTGACGTGCAGGCCGCCCAGCTTCATGCACCAGGAGTCGGTGATCGGGTGCGTGAGCTTCATGAGCGCGGGCAGCGGAAGGGCGACGACTTTCTCGTGAGTCTCACCTTCGCACTCAAGATCCCACTTGGTGTCGATCGTGTCGGCGTGACGGATCGATATGGCGTTTTGCTGCCAGCGGAAGCCTACCTTCCAGGTGCGTCCAAAGGGATCGGGGCCAGTCTCAAAGTTGCGGTAGTTCTCAGCCATCAAGATCAGGCTAACGCAGGTTGGGGCCGATCAGAGCCAGGAACTCGTCTTTAGAGGCTTTGTTGGTGCGGAATTCACCGATCATGGCGCTGGCAATGGTTGAACTACATTGCTTTTCGACGCCCCGCATCATCATACAGAAGTGCTGAGCCTCGCTGACGACGGCGACGCCCCGCGGCTCAAGAATGCGCATCAGCGTTTCGGCCACCTGCTGGGTGATCCGTTCTTGCACCTGCAGGCGGCGGGCAAAGGCGTCGATGATGCGTGGGATCTTACTGAGGCCGATGATTTTCTTGTCGGGCAGATAAGCTACATGCATCCTGCCGAAGAAGGGCAGCATGTGGTGCTCGCAAAGCGAATAGAATTCGACTTCTTTCACCACGACCATGTCGTCGTTCTCGGCCTGAAACAACGCTCCATTGACAAGCTCGTCGATATTGCGCGTGTAGCCGCTGGTCAGATATTTCATCGCCTTTTCGGCGCGGAGCGGGGTGCGTAGCAAGCCCTCTCGGGTGACGTCTTCGCCCACCTCTTTGAGAATCTTTTCGTACATGTCCCCCATCGGGCCACGGTCATTGGGTAAGGTCATTTGTCTCTGTCTCGAATCGGTTGTTTCGCGTCTCTAGAATGCGGACTCTGGCCAGCTTCGCCGAAGTGGCACCGAACCGGTGGTTCAATATGCCCGCCAAAACATAAGTAAGGTTTTCCGTTGTGGGCACCAGTCCGTTCATCTCGGGCAACTGCTCATTTAGATTCCGGTGGCCGACGCGGGAGAGAATTTCTTCCCCTACCAGTTTGTCTAGCTTGGCTCGTTCGATCACCATGCCAGTCATCGCATCGGGCTCACCGGCCACGGTGACTTCAATCCAATAGTTATGGCCGTGCCCGTGGGGGTTGTTGCATTTGCCATAGACGTCGTCGTTGGCCTGCTCGCTTAACAGCGGCGAGTGCAGGCGGTGCGAGGCAGAGAACGGATATCTGGCGGTAAGGGTCATTGGCCTCGATACTCCACGTATAAGTTCTCCGTCTCGTAGAGGCGCACCTCGTGAAGCTGCACGGTTTCAGAGTTGAAGTGGGGCAGGATTCGCCGCCAGATTTCGCGGGCGATATTCTCCGCCGTTGGCACCACCTGATCGAAAGGCGGCACCTCGGCATTGAGATAGCGGTGATCCATCGGCTCAACGACTTCGCGATTGAGTATCGTCTTGACGTCTTTGAGGTCGACAATCATCCCTGTGACCTCGTCCACTTTGCCACTCAGCGTGACTTCCAGGACGTAGTTATGGCCGTGGCCGTAAGGGTTGGCCTCTTCGCCGAACACTTCGCGATTGCGATCGTCGCTCCATCCAGGGACAGCGCATCGATGCGAAGACGAGAATTCCACGCGGCGGGTAATAAGCATTTTGGTCCTAAGACTTAAGATGTTCGACGCGGGGCCGGAGATTCCGTAAAATGGTTTCACATGGCCCAAGCTCCTTCATCGCGAATCTACCTTGTCGGGATCGCGATCACACTCGCCGCGCTTTTCTACATCATGGCCGATACGTTGCGGGAACGCATCGTAAATCAGGGAGACCAGGCAACGGCCTTTTCGGTTACCACCGATCGCGGCAAGACGATCTCGCTAGAAAGCTTCCCGGGCAAAGTGCTGGTGCTAAATTTCTGGGCCGCCTGGTGCAAGCCGTGCGTCGACGAGATGCCGTCGCTTAACCGCTTTGCCCAGACGATGGCCCCCGAGGGCGTCACTGTGTTGGGAATCTCGGTCGATCAGGACGATGCGAAGTACAAGAAGTTTCTCAAGGATGCAAATATTGCCTTTGAAACCTACCAGGACAAAAGCGCGCTGATCCCGGCGTCTTATGGCACCTTCAAATACCCCGAAACTTACATCATCGATAAGAGCGGGAAAGTAGTCGAGAAAATCATCGGTGAAGAAGCGTGGCTCAATCCCAATGTCCTTGCAAGAATCCGCCGCCTCCTTTAAGCGCCTGCTGGGCGACCGCGCGGTGCTGGAGCGCGCCGAAGACCTGACGCTTTACGAATACGACGGCGGCGTGGATAAGCATCGCCCCGACCTGGTTGTGTTTCCGCGCACGCGCGAGCAGGTGAAAGCGGTAGTCGACTTGGCCAATGAGCGCAATCTGCAGTTCATCGGGCGCGGGGCCGGCACGGGGTTGTCGGGAGGCGTGATCCCGCGCTACGGCGGCGTCATGGTGAGCTTTGCGCGAATGAATCAGATCGAGAAGATCGACCTGCCCAACGAGCGGATGCGCGTGCAGCCCGGCGTTGTGAATCTGGACGTGACGCTGGCAGTGCAAAGCCAGGGTTATTTCTTTGCGCCAGACCCCAGTTCGCAGCGCGCCTGCACGATCGGCGGCAACGTCGCCGAGAACGCGGGCGGGCCCCATACGCTGGCTTACGGAGTGACGACAAATCATGTGTTGGGTCTGGATGTCACGATGCCCGACGGCACGCAGTTTCATACAGGCGGGGCGGAGCAGGATCTCCCGGGATACGATTTGACCGGCATCATCACTGGGTCTGAAGGCACGATGGCGCTGGTGGCTGGGGCGACACTGCGGCTGATGCGGCAACCGGAAACCGTCAAGACCGTGCTCGCCATTTACAACACGACCAAGGATGCGGCGGACACGGTGTCGGAGATTACGGCGAGGGCGATCACGCCGGTGGCCGTCGAGATGCTGGACGGCGAGATGCTGCGGATGGTGGAGGAGGCAACGCACGCGGGCTACCCGATGGACGCGCAGGCGGTGCTGTTGATCGAGATGGAAGGTCTGAAGGAGGCCGTTGAGGAGCAGGTGGAGCAGGTGCGGCTGGCTTG
>JANXUM010000039.1 GCA_025356215.1 Bryobacter sp.
CGAAGCCCCCACTCGCCAGCACCCTCTCCAATTGCGCCAGCACTTTCGCCGCTTCCATCTCCATTTCGTGTTACGTCCTCACTGTAACAATGCGGGAAACAAAAGAGTTCTGCCGCCCACAGCCGCTATCTAGCTCCACCGCAACTCCCTCTTTGCTGCCGCCTGCCCAAAACTAAGCTCACCGACATGAAAACACTTTTCCTTCTCGCATTTGCTTTGCCCACGCTTGCCGCGCCCATTACGGTTTATACAAATTTTGGCCCGGGTCAGTCATATACATCACTGGGGATCGATATCGGCGTGAATGTCCCAAGCGTATACGCTTCCGCCTTTGCCCCGACTACGACTGCGGCACTATCTTCCATCACCCTGCCTCTCTACACAAAAGACAGTAGCTACCTCAATTCAGCGTTGCTGACTGTCGATTTGCGCTCAGGATCCCAATTCGGTCCTTCGCTGGAAGGCTTTGCGATTCTCGCTAGTTCGCTGAATAACTTTTCAGCAACGCTAATTACGTTGCAAAGCCTAACCCATCCGAATCTGACCGCAGGAAACACTTACTATCTCACGCTACTTGTCGAAACTGCCTCCCAGGGGACCTATTCCTGGGCAAGAAATATCCAACTCGACAAGCAGGGCAGCCAAAGCTTTGACGGAGGAGCCAACTTCACCGCTTCCAACCTCATTTCCGGCGCTTTCGAGATCCAGGGCGATGCTGCCTCGGGTGTTCCTGAGCCATCAACCTGGATCACCTTTGGCTCCGCCGCGATTCTGTGGGTCGCGCTCCGACGACGCGCCGCCTGACTCCCGCGATCGACTGGCCACCCCTGCGTCCGGATTAGATTCAATCGGGAGGCTGCCGTGGTGTCCTGACGGTGGCGGTTGGGCTTAGCTCGTACACCACCGCACTGCGTCGCCGCCTGCAAGGAATGGAACTCTGCGACCATAAACGTTGATGACCGCTCTTTGCGAAATGGCCGTAATCGACGAAGTCCGCATTCATATCAAGGCCAGCCACACAATCTCGCTCAACCTCGCCTCCGATCTGATGGAGATCCAAATCTTCACCGGCACCGGAGGCTTTCTCGGTAAAATTCGAGACCTGCTCTTTGCAAAGTGGAACGAAGGCGATCTGCCCACCGCCCCCGGCTTGCATGAGAACCTCGTCTTCGTTCCCAACCCGGTGAAGATTTGGCACTCCGGGCGCATGGTCGACGCCGACGTCTTTGCCCACCTCACCGTCGGCCAACTCCGCTACGCCGGTGAAGTTGAAGACCCGGAGGCCGAACTCCCAGACCTTGCAGCAGCATGGCGCAAGCTAGCCCCCGACGAGGCCTTCGAAGCCGAGATCACCTTCAACGGCGTCCAATCCTACTGATCCAATAACGCTTCAATCGCCTGCTCATGCGCGCGGAATAAAACCGGCCAGTCAAATTGCCGCCGCGCCCGGTCCATGCCGCCCCTCCCAAGCCGCGCCCCCAACTCGCGGTCTCGCCATAATTTTTCAATCTTTTCCGCCAGATCAACGGCGCATCCGGGCTTTGCCAGCAGTCCCGTGACACCGTCCTCTACGACGCTCGGAATGCCCCCGCAAGCAGTCGCAACCACCGGACGGCCACTTGCGCCCGCCTCGCACAGCACTCGCCCCATAGTCTCGGAATCGCGCAAACCGGTCTTCGGGTTTACCACGTCGCGGCTGGACAGGACGAACGCGTCGCAAGCGTGCAAATAATCGCGAAGCCGCGTATGCCCCACGTAGCCCAGCATCGTTACCTGCTGGGACAGGTCCAGTTCGGCGATGATCTGTTCGGCCCGCCCGCGTTGTGTCCCTTCACCGGCGATCAGCAATTCGACTCCCACACCCCGATCCCGCAGCAACCCCACCGCCGCCAGCAAGGTGTCCAAACCTTTCTTCTCCACCAGGCGGCAAGCCGTCAACAGGTAGTAGCGATCGCCGGCAAGGTCCAGCCGCTCCCGTCCACCTTCCCCTTTTGCGAAAAAATTAACATCGACTCCCCCGGGCAGCAGGCTTACCCGTTCCGCCTCCACCTCCACCTCCCGCAACAGCCGGCAGGTGAATTCGGAGTTGGCGAAGATCCGCTGCATCCGCCGTGCCGAGCCTTGCATCAGCGCGCTGCGCCGCCCGATCATCAGCGCCTCCAAGCGCTCCGGCCACTCCCACTTCCTCCAGCGCCTGTAGAGTTGCCGCTCCACCCACGGCAAGTCCAACATTGCGCTGCCCGCCTCAAACGGCCAAGCGATCCAAGGACGCATAACGTCATTGCCAGCGCTGCGGCAGAACACCGGTACACCCAGGCTGCCCGCCAGTTCCCCAAAATAGACGGTGGAAGAATAGACCAATTCCGCCTTCATCTCACGGGCCAAGCCCTCAAGCTTGCGCAGGTTGGCGTGATACGACACGCGCGACATCACCCTGTGCACAGGGAAGGGCAGCTCCGGCAACTCCGCCGGTCCGTCCTGCAGTCGGTACGTGGCAACCTCCACCACATGACCGCGGCTATGCAGCCATCGGCTCAGTTCCAGGGCGTGGGTCTGCATTCCGCCAAAGGACGGGGGGAATTCGGTCAGGATCAGCAGCAAGCGTCGCGGCATCGTTGTGGTTAATATAGGAGTATAGTTTTGAGGTTGGCTCCTGTCGGTATGTCGATGAGAATGGCTGGCTTGGAATTCCCTCACGAACGGACAATAGCAGTAAACAGTTTAGGAGATACGATGACGAATATTTATGTGGGGAATCTTTCCTTCCGCACAGAGGATGCGGACCTGGAAGCAGCGTTCGCCCCATTTGGAGCAGTCGCAAAAGCGACTGTCGTGAAAGAACGGGAAACCGGTCGCAGCCGTGGTTTTGGATTCGTCGAAATGGCGAATGCCGATGAAGCCGCTCGCGCCATCGCGACCATGAACGGTAAGGACGTTGGCGGTCGCGCCCTTCAAGTCAACGAAGCCCGCCCCCGCGAAGATCGCGGCGGCAGTGGCGGTGGCGGCGGATATGGCCGCGAGCGTCGCGAACCTCGTTGGTAGTCCCCGTCAAGCTTTGGCTTTGACAAGTTTTTTGTAACCGGGCGGAGGAGCAATCCTCCGCTCTTGTTTTTCAAACAGCGGCATCAACGTTTCTTCGATCCACTCAAACGCCGCTTCCAATCCCTGCTCCCGGTACACACGCCCCACCCGCGCCTCTACTTCCGAGGCTTCTCCAAAGTTCGTCAAGAATCGGTTCGATGTCATCCGGATCGCTTTTTCGTTGTCGATGCCCGAGCCTTCGCGCAGGATCCGCGCTCGTGCGTGGAGCGCCAGCACGGCGTCCCCAATCCATGCCAATTCCAATGTCTCGCGGTACCGTTGAGAAGATGTCATCGCTCCCTCATTTTATCTTTGCGCTGCTCCCCATTTATGCTGAAACCAAACTGATCCTTCTCGGCACCGGCACCCCCAATGCCGACCCCAAGCGTTCCGGCCCCGCCACCGCCATCGTCGTCAACGGCTCGGCTTATGTCGTCGATCTTGGCCCAGGCGTCGTGCGCCGCGCCACGGCCGCGGGCATCTCTTCCGATAAGCTCAAAGTCGCCTTTCTCACTCACCTGCATTCCGATCACACCGCCGGCCTCCCCGACTTCTATCTCACGCCCGCCGTGCTCGACCGCCACGCCCCCCTCCAACTGATCGGGCCCAAAGGCACCAAGGCAATGGCTAAACACATTGAGGCAGCCTACCGGGAAGACGTCAGCATCCGCGTCAAGCTCTTTGAGCAGGGCGACCCCAAGGCCTATCGCATCGACGTCACAGAGGCGCGGCCGGGTATCGTCTTCAAAGATGCCAACGTCACCGTCACGGCAATCCCCGTTCCCCATGCTGGCTGGAAGCATAGCTTCGCCTATCTCTTCCAAACCCCCGACAAGCGCATCGTCGTCTCCGGCGACACCACTTACCACGAGCCGCTCGCCCGCTCCTGCAATGGTTGCGATTTCCTGGTCCACGAGGTCTACAGCGAGGCCGGGCTGGAGAAGCGCACGCCGCAGTGGCAAAGGTACCATCGCAACGCCCACACCAGTGGCCCCGATGTCGGCCGCCTGGCCACCATCGCTCAACCCAAGCTCCTCGTCTTGACTCACTTTCTCCTCTGGACGGCCAGCGAGGCGCAACTCGAAAGCGAAGTCCGTCAAACGTGGAAAGGCCCGCTCGCCATGGGTAAGGATCTCGACGTGTTCTAATGATCGGATGCCGCGTTATGTCTTCATCGCACTCGCACTAACCTCCCTCGCCACCGCCCAAAAGCACCACGTCCTCAAGGCCACTCCCGAGACGGTCGTTGTCGGATACTACGACGCCACCTCCAAGCCCGCGCTCCGCATTCAGCCCAACGATACGGTGCAAATCGAAGCCCTGGGCGTCGGCACGCTTGAGACCTGGACGGGTGCCGGCCTTCCCGAGGACAAGCTCGAACCCGCCCGCGTTGCCATCGCCAAAGCAACGCCGATTCGCGGCCACATTCTCACCGGCCCGGTTTATATCGAGGGCGCCGAGCCCGGCGACACGCTTGAATTGCAGATCCTCAAGATCGACCCCGCCTTCCCGTACGCCTATAACGGTATGGGTCGTAATGGCGTACTGGCCGCGGAGTTTCCCAAGGGTGGCCGCCGGATCATCCCTCTCGATTTGAAGCGCAAGGTGGCCCTGTTCAGCGCCAACGTCGAAATTCCGCTGGCACCCTTTTACGGCAGCATGGGCGTCGCTCCGCCCCCCGCCATGGGCCGCGTCTCGTCGTCGCCTCCCGGCATTTACGCGGGCAACCTCGACAACAAACGCCTGGTCGCCGGCACCAGGCTCTTCATTCCCATCCACGTGCCCGGAGCGCTGTTCCAAGTGGGCGACGGCCACGCGGGGCAGGGAGACGGCGAAGTCGATCAGACTGGCCTCGAGACTTCGCTCACCGGCACTTTCCGCTTCGTGCTGCACAAACGCATGGCGATGAAATGGCCCCGCGCCGAGACGCCCACGCACTACATCGCGATGGGTCTCGATCCGGAGGTGAACGTCGCGATTAAGCTGGCCACGATGGAGGCGATGGACTTTCTGGTGGCCGAGAAAGGCCTCACCCGGGACGATGCCTACATGCTCATCTCTTGCGCCGTGGACCTGCATATCACCCAACTCGTCGACGGAACCAAGGGCGTCCACGCTATGATCCCCAAGAACATCTTCAAGAAGTCCCCGTCCAAATGATCCCCCCACCAAAAGCAAAAGGCCCTCCCTTGCGGGAAGGCCTTTTGACTCAACTTGAGCGAAAGCTTAGAAGTACAACTTCGCGCCCAACTGCATCTGCCGAGGGCTGTTCAGCAAATCCCCAGAAGACGTCAGTTGTCCAAACTGCGCTGACTGGATCTGCAAGCTACCCGTTCCGAACCGATGGCGGTTGAAGATGTTGAACGCCTCCGCGCGGAAGTCCAAACGAATCCGCTCGGTGAAGGCGAACGACTTTGCAATCGACACATTCTCCGTCAGGTTCGCAAACTGCCGCAACTTCGGGTTGTAACGTGTCTGATTGCCGAAATACTGAGTTGTCCCCGCATAAGTTCCCACCTGAGCGGGGAAAAACGAGGACGGCTGCACGAAACGGTCCGTGGACGGATTGAAACTCCCGCCCGCCTGCGACCCGCGCCAGTTGTCATAGCTGCTGATGATCGGTCGATTGGTTCCGCCTGCAAACAGCACGCTCGGCGTTCCCACCGAAGTGTTCAAGCCCAGCGGTTGCCCACTGGCATAGTAGCCGATGCCGCTCACGCGCCACCCGCCAAATGCCGTTGACGCAAATCCGTTGTTCATCCACTTCTTGCCCTTGCCGAATGGCAATTCGTAGATCGTGGAGAATTTCACGTTGTGCGTGATGTCAAACTGTCCAATAGATTTTTCCAAACCGCGATTGTATTGGTCCAACGCCTGTCCGCTGCCCCAATAGGTGTCTGAGTCTGTCAAGATCTTCGAGAACACATACGACGCGTTCAAGGTCATGCCGCCCGTCGAACGCTTTTCATAGCGGATGATTCCCGCGTGATAGGTCGAATGGCCGCTATGATCGCCGCCGCCGCTGTAGGTGTCGATGCCACCGTACTGGGGGAATGGCCTCAGAGCCCGTCCCACCGTCGCACCGGAACCCCACCAGGCGTCCTGCGCCGGTCCGCTCGTATTCGTGTAGGTAGGGTACGGTGCCCGGATCCCGCTGGCGATTCCCAACGGCGAGGTCACTAAGCTGTTTAACGTCGCAAATCCGTACTGCGAAAGATACTTCGGATCCACTTGGTTCACGTTCAACAATTGCGATTGCAGATGCGATCCGGAACTCGCGTTGTAAGAGACTTCCATCAGGCTGCTCGAGGTGAGCTGCCGCTGAATCGAAAGGTTCCAGACATTGATCTCCGGCAGCTTCGTCGCTTCCTTGCCCTGCCACCACGGTATGTTGTCCTTGTTGGCAAAGGAAGGATCGATAAACGGCGGAATCGGGTAGGACGGGAATCCGTCTTTCAGGATCATATTCGGTTGCACACCGTTGGTGCCGTTGTCCGGTACGCCGTAGGTCTGTGTGAATCCACGTTGATGGGTCGATCCGCTAACTGTCGATACAGCACTGAATGTCCGGCCCGCCGACATGCGAATTACCGTCTTCTCGTTCCACTGGTAGGCCAAGCCAAAGCGCGGCCCAAAGCCGCCGAATGAGCTGTCCGCCAGCGTCCTGGTTCCCTCGCGGCCCGCGCCCGTGCCCGCGTAAATCAGCGCTCCCGGAATGTTGCCCGCGCGCGGATTCAGTGTCGTGGGAGAAAAGTCGCTCCACCTGTCTTCCAAGCCCGTCGGCGGCAATTGCACTTCCCAACGCAGACCGTAGTTCAAGGTCAACTTGCGGTTTACGCGCCAGTCGTCTTGGATATAACCGGCAAAGTAAGGCCACTGTTGCCCGATGAAACGGATGGTGTCGATCGAGCCCCCGTTGGCGTAGCCAAGCAGGAAAGACGCGAAGGAAGATCCACCCAGGTTCGGGTTGTTGC
This sequence comes from Bryobacter sp., assembly GCA_025356215.1. Taxonomy (GTDB): domain Bacteria; phylum Acidobacteriota; class Terriglobia; order Bryobacterales; family Bryobacteraceae; genus Bryobacter. Next base: position 7,056 of record JANXUM010000039.1, read on the forward strand.
CGTTCGGCACGCCCGTGTTTACGTAGCTAAAGCTGGCACAGCCCGAAATGCACTGCCGGCCCAACCCATTGTAGTGGCTGATCTGCATCATGCCGCCAATCTTGATCGTGTGCGCGTTCTTCACCCAGGTGAAGTCGTCGTTATAGGAGTAGATCGTATTCTCGCTGCCGTTGTTGGCCCGGCCGCCCCATGACGTGATGTCGCCGAAATCCAGGTTTAAAAGATTCTGTCCGCAATCGGGTACGTTCCCGAGGCAGACCTTGCTCTTCCAGTCGATACCGCTCTGGATTGTCGCCTGCGGCGGGTCGTGCGCTTCGCGCCAATTGTTGGCCCCGGCGTAGAAATGGTTCAGCTTGGTCGGGCTGATGGTCCAATCCCAGCTCATGCGGTACACGTCGCTGTTGCGGCGGGTGTCGTTGTAATTCGTGTAGTTGCCAGGCAACGTCGCCGGGCCGTTCGCTCCCGGCAACTGGGTGCTGCGGTTGTAGCCGTAGTATCCAGACATCCGGTGCTTTTCATTGAACACGTGGTCGCCCTTGGCGCTGAATTTCGTGTTCGGCGAAAGCTGCGATCCGTTGGAGATGATGTAGTTGTTCTTGACGTAACCGATCGTCCCCGGCGCCGCGCCGGTGTTCGGTACAATCGGCGCACCGTAAGCCGCCAATGCGTTCTTTGCGATCGGATCGAACAGCGAGGCCGGAATCTTGTTTCCGGCAAACGGGGTGCGCGTGATCGAACCGTCGGCGTTGCGCACCTGAGTGGTCGGATCGAAAATCGGCACCTGGACGGTCGCGCCATTCAAGCTGGTAACCCAGTTCGTGAAGTCGCCGTTATACATCTCCGCCGTCGGCACCGTGTTCGTAATTCCGGTCGCGCCAACGCGGTTGCGGAACGCTTCGTAATTGACAAAGAAAAACGTCTTGTCCTTGCCGTTGTAGATTTTCGGGATGATCACCGGCCCGCCCAGGCTTGCGCCATAGTCGTGCTGCTTGTAGATCGGCTTTGCGATGCCAGCCCGGTTGTTGAACCAGTTGTTCGCGTCCAGCGCGTTGTTGCGCAAGAATTCATAGCCCGACCCGTGATACTGATTCGTGCCGCTCTTGGATACGAAGTTCATAACGCCGCCGCCGGCGTGGCCGTACTCGGCTTTGAACCCATTCGTGTCCACGCTAAACTCCGTCAGCGCTTCCACCGACGGCGCGTTCACTGCCACCCAGCTCTGGCTAAGCGCGCGCGTCGTGTTTGCCGACACGCCGTCCAGATTGGTCCCGTAGCTGGCAGCTTGACCGCCGCCTAGGATGAACCCGTTGTCGCCGCCCAACTGCTTGGCCTCGGGCGTCGTCGTCGCCAGGTCAAACGGACTGCGCAGAGTCCCGCCAACCACCAGCGGCAACTCATCCACCATCTTGTTGGTTACATTCGCCGAAGACTTAGCGCTGTCGGTGGACAATTGCAGGCCGCTGGCCTGAATTTCAATTGCCGTGCCGGTGCTTCCCACTTCAAGCGTCACATCGGCGCGAACGGAAGACGCCGCGTTCAAGACTAATCCGCTGACCACCGCCGGGCGAAAGCCTTTGGCCTCCACTCGCACGGTATAGGTGCCCACCGACAGACTTACGGCGCTAAAGTCGCCGCTCTGCGAACTGCTGATCGATACGGTGCTGTTGTTGGCGATATTGACCACGGTTACTTTTGCGTCGGGCACGACAGCTCCAGAGCTGTCTTTGACCGAGCCGACAATGGTTCCACGTTCCGATTGGGAATACGCGGGGATAAGGGTGAAAAGTGTGACTACTAAGGGCAGCAAGGCCCTGAAGATTTTTTGCATACGTGTGCATCCCCTGAATGGGTTTGCTTGCATCATATAAGCGCCGTAACCGGAATGCAATCTTTCGGGCCTAATTCTGGACCGACGCGGCGGCCCGGGCGAAGGCGATTCGGAGTGGTAACGGTTCGATCTCGACCGTTTTGTCTCCCGCGCGCAGCTTGCCCACTGTCGGTGCCGTCAGCCCCCGCGGGTCCCAATACTGCCGCACGCGCTTACCCGGAAACCAAGCCAACTCCTTTGTTTGCGGGGGGCTTGGCGTTCTCCACACCACTTGCAGAAAGATCGGCGTCTTGTCGAATTCCCGCAACATCGCCAGCATGAGGGCGACTTCTGGTGGCTTGGCCACGCTGTCCACCGTATAGACCAGTCCCTGGTCCAGTGGCTTAGCCACCGTCTCCAGCCCCGCCTGTTCCATCGGCGTCAACCCCGGTCCCTTTGCGCATCCCGCCAAACACAGTCCAACAACGACAATCGCTCTCACGCCCGCAACCGCGCCTCGAATTCCTGTTTGTACAGCTCCAGTCGGTCCCGCCGCAAGAATCTATATCGAGGATCCCCAAGCTGCGCAAACTCGTTCCGCGCCTCCTCCTTCTTGCGCATGTCCAACAACAGGTTGACCACCTCGCGCCGGTAAAGATGATTGGTAGGATACTGCTTTTCCAGACTCCTCATAATTGGCAGCGCCCTCTCCGGACGCTCCTCGCGCCGCTCCACCAGCGCCATTAGCACCTGAGCCTCCAGCTTTGCGCGCGATCCGCTCGCGGCAACCGTGCGCAGCCCCGCCAGGCCCTTTTCCTTGTCGCCTGTAAACCCAACTAAAAATCCCACCGCCTTCACGTAGATCGGCAGACTTCCCACAATGTACTCGTGCACGCTCGGCACCAGCAGCGCGTCGATCAGATTCTTGTCCAACTCCATCGCCCGCGTGTGCAGTTTCCGCGCCTCGCCACCCATCTTCAACGCCACCCGCCATTCCTTCTCCGCCAATAGCGCCAGATTGGCCCGGGTCGTGAACGCCTCGCCCAGCGTATAAAGCGCCGTGGCGTCGTTCGGGTTTTTGGCCAATCGCTCGCGCGCCAACTCTTCGCCCCGCGCCGTCGCCTTTTGAAAACTGGCCTTGTCCTCTGCGGACAACTTCACCTTCGGCTTGTGCAGGTAGTCCGAGATGCCGAGTGCCACCGCCCCGTCCAGTGCGTCCGCCTTGAACAGGGTCCAATAAAGCAATGCCGATGCCAAGTCGTTGTGCGCGTCGCCGGTCGTGTCTGTTTTGCACTCGCGCTCAAACGCAAAGATGGCTGCCGCGTAGTCGAGATTGTATAGCTTTTGCGGAGCCTCGGCCTGGAGCCAATCCGCCCTCACGGCCCCCGCCGCCGTTACGCCTCCAGCGACAAATTCACGCCGCCTCATAATGTTAAGAGCAATCTCAGGCGCTCATAGTTGCAGCGAATTCCGAGATAAAAAGTGCCAAACTCGGCGTAGATTGCGCTCACCGGGTCAAACCTCATCTCATAGATCAATTTCTTAAACACCAACGCGTCGTCGGCGAACAAGTCCACGCCCCACTCCCAATCGTCAAATCCAATCGATCCGGTAATGATCTGCTTGACGTCGCCTGCGTAGCGCCGCCCCACCATCCCATGCTCGTGCATCAGGCGCGCTCGCTCCTCCAGCGGCAAACTGTACCAGTTCTTGTCCTCACCCCGCTTGCGGTCCATCGGGTAAAAGCAGCAATACCTGGCCGGCGGAATCTCCGGATAAATCCGCGAGTGCATCGCCGTCTTCTGGCGCTCGATCGTCTCGGCCACCCCGTCCTTCCACTCGGGCGTATGCGGCACGATGCCCTTCTCCGCCAGTCCTCCGTACACTTTCGCCGTGCTCTCGTACAGGCCAAGCTCTACAACGCTCACATACGACGTCGTTGCATCGCAGTAGTCCCACAAGCGCAGCTTGCGGATCGCCCATTCCGTCTCGCCCAACTCTTCAAACCCCGGTCTGAAGTGCACCAGCATAAAGTCGCCCTTGTGCCCAAACATGCTGAACAAGGCTGTCCCTGCGCCCATCCCTTCCAGCACCGTGTACGCCTCGTTCAAGATCTCCGCGCGCTCCCCGGCGGCCAGATTCCTCCACGCGCCCCACGATATCTGAAACATCTGGTGCAGCACCGCCGCGCCTTCCAGCGTTAACGGTACTTGAGGTAATGGCAAACTCATATTAACGATTATGGCAATGGTGGACGACGATGGCGACGCGCGGCGCAAAATTTGGATCGGCTCAATCTTCGCCGCCTTGGGCGCGCTCGGCTTCGCCGTCAAGGCGATTCTCATCAAAATCGCCTATCGCACCGCCCCGATCGACTCCACTACAATTCTCGCTCTTCGTGTTTTATTGTCTTGCCCCGCCTTCCTGCTGATGGCTTGGCACGGCGGCGGGGAAGCCCTCTCGCGCCGCGACAAATTCATCCTGCTCTGGCTCGGCTTCAACGGCTACTATCTCGCGAGCTTTTTCGATTTCTGGGGACTCCAGTACGTCACCGCCGCTCTTGAGCGCCTGATCCTCTTCACCTACCCCGGCATCGTCCTGCTGCTCAACGCCCTCTGGTTCAAGCGCGCGCTCAAACTGCGGGAATGTGCCGCCGTGCTCCTCTCCTGGATGGGCATCGGTTTGGTCTTCTACAACGATCTAGCCAACAGTCCTCAGCCAACGGCCGTCTGGAAGGGTGCCGCCTTGGTCTTTGTCTCTTCGATTACTTACGCGATCTACCTGGTCGGCAGCGGTCGGGTCATCAACCGAATCGGCAGCGTCCGGCTCACGGGCATTGTGGTCTCCGCCGCTTCCGGTTTCATCGCCGCGCACTTCACTCTCACCCATCCCTTAAGCGACCTCCGCCAGCCCGCGCCCATCTACTGGATTGCCCTGGCCCTCGCCATCTTCTCGACAATCCTGCCCATCTACTTCACCTCTGAAGGGATCAAGCGCCTGGGAGCCAATCGCGTCTCGATCGTGGCCTCTGTCGGCCCCGTCTTCACCATCTGGCTGGGCCACCTCTTCTTGAACGAGGCAGTCACTCTCACTCAACTCGGCGGCACGGCGCTGGTTCTGGCGGGCGTTCTTCTGGTCAGCCTGCGCTAAACGCTCAACACCGGCACGCCGCTCTCGCGAATGATCGCCAGCGAGTGCGTCCGCACCGCCGCAAAGCCCGACGCCGTGCTTCTGCCAATCACCACCAGATCGGTCTTCGTGCGCTTGGCCAATTCCGCCACCGTCTTCCCTGGGTCGCCCATGTCGAACACGGTTTCCACTTCGCCGATGCCCTGCGTCAATTCCGCTAATCGTTCCTTCACCGCCGCCTCAAAGTGCATGGCGTTGCCGCTTTCAAAGCTCACTCCAGCATGTCCGCTCAACCCGGCCATTGCATGCATCGCGATCAGCTTCGCGCCCATTCGATCGGCCAGGCTCCGCGCCAGGGCAATCACCCTGGGGGAGTCCTCGCCTAAGTCAACGGCCGCGGCAATCCGGTCGAAGTGAATCTCCTCCAATTTCGGCTCCTCCATATGCGCCCCGGTAAACACTGGACATTTTGCTTCGTGTAGGATTCTCGACGTCACGCTCCCCAACAAGAATCGTCGAAACGGTCCGTAACCATGTGTCGGCAACACAATCCAATCCACTTTGTGTTTTGCCGCGTACTCAACGATCTGCTCGCTGGGGAACCCCTCCAAAAGCACCCGTTGCACAGGTTGCCCGGCCAGCTCACCTAAGCACGTCCCCTCAAGCTTCTTGGCCCCAATCCTCCGCCGCGTCTCCATCAATTCCGTCAGCACCGGCCCACCCGCCTCCAGCACGGCGGCCTCATAGTCGGGCGGTGGCACAACGTGCAGCAGCACCGTTTCAAACTTCATCTTGCGATACAGCTGGTTCACATAGTGCGCCGCCGCGGCGTCACGAGGAGAGAAATCCACGGGTAAAAGTACGCGCTCGATCATGAGTTGACCATAGCGCGATTTACCGCCCCGTGTAACTCACTCGCCAAATCGTCCCCGACACATCGTCGCTTACCAATAGCGCCCCATCCTGACTAACCGCCACGCCCACCGGCCTCCCCCAAACATTTCCGTCCGGCAGCACAAAGCCCGTCATAAAATCCTCGTACGCCCCCGTCGCCTTCCCGTCCCTCACCTGCACCCTGACGACCGAATACCCCGTGCGCATACTCCGATTCCAGGACCCATGCTGCGCCGCAAAAATCTGCCCCGCGTACTCCGCCGGAAACTGCTTCCCATCGTAAAAAGTCAATTGCAACGACGCGTGATGCGGCTGCAACAATACATCGGGCACGATGACCTTCTTCTGCAATTCCGGATGTTTTCCTTTATGTCGCGGGTCCTGGTTCCCACCCATATAAAACCAAGGCCAACCATAAAACCCGCCCTCCTCGACATGGGTGATGTAGTCTGGCACCAGGTTGTCGCCCAGCCCGTCGCGCTCGTTCACCGACGTCCACAGAAGGCCGGTCGCCGGGTCCACCGCCAGCCCCACCGGATTGCGAATCCCCTTGGCAAACACCCGCCGCTGGCTTCCGTCAGGCGCGGCCACCAGGATCGCTGCCCGGTCGTTCTCCGCCGGATTGTTATCCGTGTCGTCGACATTGCTCAAGGAACCCACGGACACAAACATCCGCTTGCCGTCCTTGGAGAACGCGATATCCCGGGTCCAATGCCCACCGCCCCGCAATCTACCCCCGCTCGGCACTTGGTTCAGAATCAACTGCGCGGCGCCCCGCGCCTTTAAATCCCCATCGCGATACGCAAAGCGCACCACCGAATCCGTATTCGCCACATATAACCATTCCGCCTTCCCTGTCACAGGGTAGAACGCGATCCCAAACGGCTGGCTCAATCCAGTCGCATAGGTCGCCACCGTCTCGGCTCTTCCGGTCGCTCCTCCTCCCCGCAATACCCTGATGTTGCCCGCCTCGCTCTCCACAACAAAAACGTCGCCGTTCGGCGCCACCCGCGTCAGCCTCGGCCCGTTCAGCCCCGCTGCGTACATCGTTACCTCAAAGCCAGCCTTCACCTGCGGCAGTGCACCCGCCGGCCTGGCAACTTCGCGCGGCCCATTGTCCACCGCTTTGGTTGCATACGGTGCCGGCAGATCCGCCGGTCGAATCTTATGCCACACTCCTGGACGCTCGCTCTTGTAGTCCCCAAAGGTCGCCATCTGTCCGGCGAGCGGCAACGCCACCGCAAATATCAGCATCTTCATGCTTTGAGCATACAAATTCGCCCGCAACTGTTGTCACAGCCCCGGGGTTTTAGTAGCCTGATAATCGCTGTTGTGAACGCGCTTGAGATTTCGAGGAGGAATTCATGGATTCAGAAACTACAATACGGGTCGTGGCCGGCGTGCTTGCCGTCCTCTGTGTTGCGATCATCGTGATGCGCCGCAAGAAGAAGCCCGCTTCCACAGAAGATGACTTCTAGACCCCATCGATGAAGGCGAAAAAATCACCGGGACTCAGTCCCCAGATCAATCCAAAATATTGCAACTTCCGCCTTCAAGTGCGCCCTAGCAAGATTCACCGCTGGGGCGTTTTCGCTTTGGAGCACATCCCCAAGGGCCGGAAGGTGATGGAGTACACCGGTAAGCTCGTCAGCCGGAAGGAAGGCAAGCGCCGATCGGAATCGGCCCAGATCCATTGCCTCTTCACCATCGATCCCTACTGGTACATCGACGGGGCCGAAGGCGGCAGCGGCGCCGAGTTCGTCAATCATTGCTGCGACCCAAACATCGAATCGCGCATTGTCCACCGCCATGTGCTCTACTTCACCTTGCGTGACATCGCCGAGGGCGAAGAGCTCTCGCTCGACTACCACTTCGGTAAGAATCAAGAGCGTGTCGAGTGCGGTTGTGGCTCCCCCAAATGCCGCGGCACCATTAACTTACTCGAGTAACCGAGCGCGGCGGCAACAATGCGGGAACGCTGCTCCAGTGCGGCAGCCCCGCCGTCTTCTCAAGCACCAGCAGCCGATTGTACTTGGCCAGCCGCTCGCTGCGCGTAATCGAACCCACCTTCAATTGCCCCATCCCGCAGGCGATGCTCAAGTCGGCCAGGAACGAATCTTCTGTCTCCCCGCTCCGCGCGCTCACCACCGCCCGCCACCCCGCCCGCCGCGCCGCGTCCACCACCGCAAAGGTCTCGGTCAGCGTCCCAATCTGATTCATCTTTACCAGTACGGCGTTGGCCGCCCGCGCCCCAACGGCCCGCTCCAGCCGCGCGGGGTTGGTGGTCAAAAAATCATCGCCGATGATCTGCGCCCACCCGCCCAAACTCGCCGTTAACGCGGGCCAATCGCCCCACGCGTTCTGCTCCAATCCATCCTCGATCGATACCACTGGATAACGCCTGCACCAGCCCTCCAGTAGTTCGACAAACTCCGCTGCTGCCATCCGCCGTCCCTCCGAGGCCAAATCATACTTGCCGTCCACAAAGAAGTGCGAAGCCGCCACGTCGATCGCGATTGACACCTGCTCACCCGGTCGCAACCCCGCGCGCTCGATCGACTCAGTCAACACCTCCAGCGCCGCCTCGTTGGTCGCCAGCTTTGGCCCCCAACCGCCCTCATCCGCCACACCGGTAAAATACGCCCCCCGCCCCTCTAGCACTTCGCGCGCACTCCGATGGATTGCCGCAATCCACTCCATCGCCTCCGCAAAACTCCCCGCCGCCCAGGGCACCGCCAGAAAGTCCTGAAACTCCATCGCCCGCGCCGCGTGCAACCCACCGCTCAAGATGTTCACCATCGGCAACGGCAGCACCGGCTGGCGATCCCCCGCCAAATACCGCCATAGCGGCAAGCCTTGCGACAAGGCTGCCGCCCGCGCCACCGCGCAAGACACCGCCAAAATCGCGTTTGCCCCCAAGCGGCTTTTGTTGGCGGTGGCGTCCAGCGCGATCATCGCGCCATCGACACCCGCTTGATCCGCCGCCTCAAACCCACGCAGCGCCGCCGCAATTTCTCCCTCCACATGCCCACACGCCAAAAGCACGCCTAAGCCCCCGTAGCGCCGCGCGTCGCCATCGCGCAGCTCACAGGCTTCACTCATCCCGGTTGAAGCGCCCGAGGGCACCTGCGCCGCCGCAACCACGCCGCCAGCCAGCGTGACGCAAGCCTCAACGGTCGGCCTGCCCCGGCTGTCCAATACTTCAAAGGCTCGAATCGATTCGATCGCCGTCTTACTCATGAAAGGCCTCCGCCTGCATCTCAAAAACCTCGGCCACTGTCGGCGGCGCGTTCTGAATCAAGTCACGCGCAAAACGCCGCGCCTGCGCCTGCTCCGCTGGCCGCAAATACTCCGCCGGACTCTTCCCATCCACCCGCGCTAAATGCAAACAACCCAAATGGCAAAGCGTTGCCGCCTCCAACCGATCGCCACTCGCTAACTCCGACAATCGCTTCCAATAAGTCAGCGCCGCCCCCGCGTACAGCGCCCGGTCCCGCGATCGGTGCCAACCCTTCAACAACAGATGGTTCAACAGAAACGCGACGTCAAAGCCAGGATCCCCCCAGTGCATGACCTCGTAGTCGATCGAGAACAGCCGCCCGCCCGGGTTCACCAGAAAGTTCTTCGGAGACCAATCCCCATGTGTCATCCCACGCCGCTCTTCCCGGCAGCGCTCGATCGCCCTCGCAAAATACCGCGCCAGATCGGGATGCCTCTCAGCCGTGAATCGATAATAGGGCTCCAGCCGCAACTGCTCGAACAGGTCGAGATTGTCAAACTTCTCACGCAGCGATGCCGCCGCAAAGAATGCCGCGTGAAGCTCCGCAGCCTGCGCCGCAAGCCCCGTGTCGACCCGCCCGGCGAGCAACTCTTCCTTCCAGGTGGGTGCCATCTCCTCCGCCGCGCTCATTCCAAACAGATAGTTCCTTCGATCCTCAAACAGAACCTTTGGCAAGGCCCCGGTGGGCGCCAGCGCCGCCAAGCCCCGCAACGCGTCGATTTCTTTGAAGATGCGCGCCCGGTCGCTAAACCAGTCCTCTTTTACCCGCAGTTTTGCCAGAGACTGCTTGAGAATGACATCCTCCCGGCCAGCCACACGCACCCGGTAAACGGAATTCGAAACGCCCCCGGTCAACTCCTCCGCCGACACGGCGTCGAAAGGTACTCCCGCCCAATCCGCCACCATCCGCCGCGCGTTTTCTTCATCGAGTTCGATCAACGCACTAGTTTACAAAGACTAACCGGAAGTTCTCGAGAATAGATTCAGCAAACCACCCCACGTCGACCCGCTCTTCTGCGCCTTCACCGGCTCCACCCGCCCGCCCAATTTTTCCGCAAGTTGCGCCAACCCCTTGCCAAACGGCGAACTCACCGGCGTCGGTTTCCCCTCGATCATCGCCCGCTGTACGCCGTCGAAATCGCTCGGCAGCAATTGGAACACTTCGCACCGGATCGCCGTCTCGATCACTTCCTTGCTCAAGCCCACATCGCGGTTGTAGCGGTTTACGATCAGCTTCACCTTGCCCCGGTCTACACGGTTCTGATCCAGGTAATTCAACGCCCGCTGCGTCGCCTGCAACGACGGCAATTCATTCGTCGATACCAGTAAAATCTCATCGGCCAGCTTTAGAATCGATAGATTCCATTGCCCATACGCGCCAGCCATGTCGATGATGCTGGTTTCGTAGTGCCACCGCGCATAATCCACGATCGAGGATGCGTCCAGAATGTCGTGGATGCCGTCCACCGCCCCATCGGGCGATAACATTACGTCCACGCCCTGCGTCACCGTGATCAAATTCTTCCACACGTCGGCGTCCATCGTCTGTTGCAGCGTCACGGCGTCCATAAAGCTGAACTGACTTTTCAGCTTCAACAAGAAGCTCACTGTGCCAGTCAGCGGGTCTAGGTCCGCCAGCAACATCTTGCCCGCTCGCCGCTTCCAATGAAAGGTCAAACCGCTCGCCACCGTCGAGGCCCCGCACGCTCCCTTGGCCGGCACCACCGCCACTACACGCCCCGCCTTGCCCATCCCCTTGGCACCCGGATTCTTGGCCACAATCCGCCCCAGCACTTGCTCCAACTGGTCCAGCGAAAACGGATGCGTTAAGAATTCGGTTGCGCCCGCCCTCAAGCACTTCAGAATCAGATCCGTCTCATTCGCCGGGATCAGCGCCACCACTGGCATCCTGGGCTGCATCGCCGAAATTTCCTTGATCAGCCCCAGCCCCCGCTCACGGTCACTCGCGACATCCGCCAGACATACGTCCGGTGCCTGCACGTTGAGCACTTCCATCAGCCCCGCCGATGGTGGATACACCGGGATCTCCAGGATCTCGGCCTGCGGCATGTTCCCACCCAAAAGTCCCTGTAAGTCCTTAGTGATCCCCTGCGAAGGGCAAATCACCAGATACTTCCAGCTTCCCGCGCTCTGAAAAGTGTCTGCTGCTCTCATCGGACTATTTCAACAATCCTGCGTATGTCATTGATAATAAGAAATTTATCTGTCAAAAGGTTGGCGCACGCGCCTTCCCGCATTCCGGCCCGGGGGTGCCATCCTGCCTCATCGACATCTTGTTCCGTATTTCTGCTATCGGCTCTAGAACCCTAAAACGTGAGAGAAGATTTGGAGAACATTTCCTCGAAGAAATTACTAAGACTCTTGAACCGCTCGTCGATAAGCTTTCCCGAGTCGAGATCTTCCCCTCCTAAACGGGGATGGCTAGACCCGATCCCCAGGCCCAACTAGTCCGGCCCCTGAAAGGTTCATCCCACCGTGAATGACAACAACCTAATCCCCTTTTCACAGGCTTCTACTGCCACCCACGCCACCGTCCTGCTTTGCGAAACTCAGCCTCTCACCGTCGAGGGTGTGCGCTCCGTCCTCGGCGCCACCTCTGACCTCCGTGTTACCGGAGTCTGCGAAAGTCTCGCTCTCTGCCGCGAAATTTCCCGCCGCCAACGCCCCGACGTCGTCCTCATTGACAAAGCCCTCGGCATGCAAGCCGTCATGGATTGGATCCAGGATCTCCGCCTTGCTGAGCAGGACATCACAACTCTTCTCAACTCCAACCCCGCCTACTCCCCAATCAGCGCTCCGATCGCCAGCCAGACCCGCCCTCTCCCCCGCGCCGTCGTCTGGGGTGTCTCGATGACCGAGGCCGAGGCCCTCCGTTTCCTCCAAGCTGGCGCCAAAGGCATCTTGCGCAAGACCACCTCTCCTTCCAACATGCTCAGTTGCTTCCGCACCGTTGTCGGCGGCAAGAACTGGATGGAAGATTCAGTTTTCCGCGATCAGCCTCGCGAAGACCGCCACCCCCGCTCAGAACTCACCCCCCGCGAGACTCAGGTCATGGAACTTGTCGAGCACGGCCTCAAGAATCGTGAGATCGCCCGCGAACTCGGCATCCGTCCCGGTACCGTAAAGATCCACCTCAAACACATCTTTGAGAAGACTGGCGTTCGCGGCCGCTACGGCCTCGCCCTAACCGGCCTGCGCCAAAAAGGCATTCTCACCGTCGACAGCCGCCTTCAGCCCGCCATGGCCATCTGACCCCTTCCCGACCCTTTGTTTTCGGGAGGTTTGGGCGAGTGCGCGTGTTATCCTCGGGTTGTGTTCTCACACATTTCGCGAGCTTTTCCCCGCATTTTTCTGGCCCTCCCGCTCCTCTCCCTCTCCTTGTTCGCCCAGCCCAAGGTCGTGCAGTTGCTCGATGAGGAACTCAATCGTAACTTCACTGCCCTGCGCAAAGCCGACCCCGCCGCCTACTTCCTTTCTTACGAGATGGTCGAGGGCGAGGCCCAGGTCATCACCGCCACTTTGGGCGCACTCCAAAGCAACAGCGCCAGCAAAAGCCGCAACGTCGATGTCTCCATCCGCGTCGGCGACCCCAAGATCGACAACTATCGGCAAATTCGCGGGGATCGTCCCCAATTCTCCGGCGCCATCGCCATGCCTCTCGACGACGAGCCCAACGCCATCCGCCGCCGCCTCTGGCTTGAGACCGACCGCGTTTACCGCGCCTCCGGCCAGCGCTTGATGAACATCAAGACCAATCAACAGGTAAAGCTCGAAGGCGACGACAAGTCCGGCGACTTCTCGCCCGCCCCCGCCGTCGTCAAGTTCGAAACAGTTCCCGCTCTCAAGTTCGACTCCAAAGCCTGGCAAGATCGCGCCCGCAAGTGGAGCCTCTACTTCATCGACAAGCCCCAGGTCCTCGCCAGTTCCGTCGTCGTCATCGGCCAGCGCGAGATCAAAACTTTTGTCAATACCGAGGGCACCAAGCTCCAGCACGGTCGCCAGTACGCCCGGATCATTATCAGCGCACGCGGCAAGGCTAACGACGGTATGAACCTCAACGCCAGTGAAACCTTCGAGGCCGAAG
>JANXUM010000069.1 GCA_025356215.1 Bryobacter sp.
CCGGGGTGTTGCAAACGAGTTATAAGGGACGCGGCAGTTCGAGCGGAACCTTTGCTTTTGGCGATGCGTTCGTCGCGAAGTTTAGCCCGACGGGCGCGCTGGTGTATTCGACCTACCTGGGCGGCAACGGCGAGGATTTGGCAACGTCGTTGGCGATTGACGCGGCGGGAAACGCTTATATCGCCGGGGCGACCAACTCGACTGACTTCCCGGTGAGTGGGACGGCTTTCCAGAAGATCTTTGGCGGGTCGGCGGAAGATTTCTTTCTGGCGCGCGGCGACGCGTTTGTGGCGAAGCTGAGCGCGGATGGCAGGACGCTGGCATACGCAACGTATCTCGGTGGGAGTTTGAACGACGGGGCGTGGGGCATCGCGGTGGACGGGAACGGAAATGTGACCGTTGTTGGCGATACGCTGTCGGCGAACTTTCCGACCACGACGGACGCAATTTCGCGCAGCTTTCGCGGCAGCGCGAACGCGTCGATCTGGGCGTCGGGCGATGGTTGGGTAGCGAAATTGAATGCTACCGGGAGTAGCCTGACTTACGGATCATATCTGGGCGGTCAGAGCAACGATTTGGCGCGGAGCGTGGCGCTGGACGCGCAGGGTAACGCCTACATTTGCGGGTTCACGTTTTCGTCCAACTTTCCGACTACGGCCGGCGCCTACCAAACTCAGTTCCGCGGGGTTGAGACGACCAGTTACAACAACGCGGCCGACGACGGGTGGGTGATGAAGCTGAGCCCGACGAACACGCTGGTGTACAGCACTTTTCTGGGCGGCAGCGGTCGCGACGCGGCTTTTGGCATTACGGTGGATGCGGGGGGCAACGCCTACGTGACGGGGCGAACCAACTCGTCGAACTTTCCGACCACGCCCGGAGCGATGAAAACGACTTATGGCGGATCTGGGGCGAACGGGAACGCGAATGACTTTGTGCAGGGCGACGGGTTTCTGGCCAAGCTGAATCCGGCGGGATCGGCGTTGCTGTACTCGACATTTATTGGCGGCAGTGGCGACGATATCGGAGCGGAGGTGGCGGTGGACGCTGGGGGCAACATTTATGTGGCGGGGTTTACGTTGTCGTCGAATTTTGCGACGAGCGCGGACGCGATGCAGAAGGGCTTTGGCGGCTTTGGAGGGCAAGGCTTTCCGATCGAAGGCGCGCCGCCACCAGCGGGGATCGCGAACACGGGCGACGCTTACATCGTGAAGCTGAACGCGCAGGGAGCGATGCAGTATGCGAGCTATTTTGGTGGGTCGCAGGATGACGCGGCGTACGGGCTGGCGGTGGATAGCGCCGGGAACGTTTACATTGCCGGCAACACCCTTTCGCCGAGTTTGACCCTGGGAACCGGCGTGGTACAGACGGTATATGGAGGCACCGGTACCTCGCCTCGCGGCGATGGGTTCGTCGCGAAATTCGACTTTGGAGGTAAGCTTGCGGCGGTGCCCGCGAAGCTGTCATTTGTGGCGGGCGCGCCGACCAGCGGAGTGGCGGGCGCGGCAATCGCGCCCATCTCGGTGGAAGTTCTGGACGGGGCGAATCTGGCTGCCGAGGGCGTGATTGTGAACTTCAGCGTAACGGGTGGCACGGCGAGCCCGGCGAGCGCGACGACGGGCGCGAACGGAAGGGCATCGACCGTTGTGACTTTGGGAACGGCGACGGGAACGGCGCGATTGACAGCAACCGTGGCTGGACTTACAGCGATCACGACGGACATCTCGATCAACGCGGCTGGGCCGGTACCGACGATCGCAGCAGTAGTGAACGGAGCAAGCTTTGTGCCGGAGCTGTCGCCCGGATCATGGATTACGGTGGCGGGTACGAACCTGGCGCCGGCTCGCGCGGACCTGACGACATTGCCGATGCCGACGACCTTGGGCGGGGTTAGGGTGCGCGTGAACGGTGTGGCGATTCCGCTGCTGGTGGTGTTGGGCACTCAGATCAACGCGCAACTGCCGTATGAGACGGCGTTGGGGGCGGCGAACGTGGCGGTCGAAGTGAATGGGACGGCGTCGGTCGCGTTCCCTGTGACTGTGAAGGCGACCGCGCCGGGGATCTTTCTGTTCGGCGACAGTAGAGCTGTGGCGCAGAACGTGGCGGACGATGGGACTTTGACTGTCAATACGACGGACAACCCGATCAAGCCTGGAAAGTCGATGATCGTGTATTTGACGGGACAGGGCGCGCTGGACACCCCGGTGGCGACGGGGACGCAGGCGAATGGGTCTACTTTGTCCCGACCGCTGGCTATTTCGAGCGTGACGGTAGGCGGCAAGGCCGCGATCGTTGACTTTTTGGGGATGACGCCGGGACAAATCTCGCTGGTGCAGGCGAACATCCGGATTCCGAGTGACCTGACAGCTGGCGATTACCAGGTGGAGGTCACGATCGGTGGGCAGAAGAGCAACTCGGCCAAGATCACCGTTAAGCCATGAGAATTGTTTTGGTTCTGGCGCTGGTGGTGATTACGGCCTCCTTTCTGACTCGCCCCGCACCGGTGAGAAAGGCGGCTCCGGTGGAGACCGAGGCTCGGGCGGTGGTGGCGCGTTTGGGCGGGCGTATCGAGGAGTTGCTTGTATTGCCGGGCCAGAGTGTGACGGAGGGCCAAGTAATTGCACGGGTGAGGGTGGAGGACGCTGGCCATACCAACGAGCGGTTACGCGAGGCGATGGAACGCTTGTCGCGACTGCCCGATTCGGCGTGGAAGCAGGCGGAGCAAAGTGACCCGAAGCGGGTGGCTGCGGATCGCGAGTATGTGGCCCGGCTGAGGGAGTGGGAGCGGGAACGCACACCGGCGGATGAGGCGCGGCTGGCGGCTGCAAGCGCGCGGCGGGAGGCGGAGTATCGGAAGCCCAGTCCGTTTACGAAGCAGGCGTTTTTGGCTTGGCGAGATAATGTGGGCCGGTACGAATTGACGGCCGCGATGGACGGTCGGGTGGAGATACTGGACTGGAAAGCGGGAGACCGGTTGCCGGCGATGGCGAGGGTGGCGCTGATTGCAAAATGAGCGCGGTTGCTGATCGGCTTGGCTTTGCGTATGCCAGGCGGAGGGTGTTTGAGGATTTGAGCTTTGCGGTGCCGGCCGGGATGGTGTGTGGGGTCTGGGGTGGGAATGGAGCGGGCAAGAGCACACTGCTGCGGGTGCTGGCCGGGGTGCTGACGCCGGATTCGGGTTCGTTTTGTATGGGCGGGCGAACTGGCTTTGCTCCACAAGAATGGGGATTGTACGAAGAACTGACAGTGGAGGAGAACCTGGAGTTTTTTGCGCGGGCGCAGGGGGCGGATTGGGTTGGTTCCGACCTGGAGCGATTTGGCTTTGCTTTGCGCGGCTGGCAACGCGCCGGGGAATTGTCGCATGGCTGGAAGCAGCGTTTGTCGCTGGCCTGTGCGGCGGTGCATCGTCCCGGGGTGTTGCTGCTGGACGAGATTACGGCCGGGCTAGACGCGGGGGCGCGGGAAGCTGCTTGGGAGACGATTGAGGCGGAGGCGGCCCGCGGGGCGGCGGTGTTGCTGACGACGCACATTGCGGCGGACGCCGAGCGCTGTGGCATGATGTTGCGGCTGGAGTGCCCGCAATGAAATATTGGCGGGGGAGTTGGCTGGTGGCGGGGAAAGAATTGAGGCAGATGCTGCGAGATCCGCAGGGCCTGCTGCTGGTGTTGGGCGCTCCGCTATTGCAACTATTGGTGCTGGGCTATGCGTTGGACACACGGGCGCGGGACTTGCCGGTGGCGGTGCAGGATCTGGACGGGGGGAGGCTGAGCCGGATGTTGCTGGCGCGCGTTTCGACGCATCCGACGTTTGCCGTGAAGGCGTATGTGAGGAGCGAGGCGGAGCTATTGGGTTTGCTTCGTCGCGGGGGAGTGAAGCTGGCGATTCAGATTCCGGCTCGTTACACGGAGGACGCATTCTCGGGGCGAGCGGTGGAAGTGAGGGTGTGGGTGGATGGGTCCGATGCGTCCAGTTCGGCGCAGGCGCTGGCGGAAGTGAGGGGGATTGGCGCGGCGCAGGCGATCGAAATCGCGTCGATGGGAATTGGCGAGCTACCGGCGGGGCCGGGGATGAAGACGGAGACGCTGTACAACCCGGAGGGGCGAAGCGCGGTGGCGTTTGTGCCGGCGCTGGTGGGGATTCTGGCCGAGTTGACCGTGCGGCTGCTGGTGTCGCTATCGTTTGTGCGGGAGCGGGAGAGGGGGACGATGGCGCGATTGCGGAGCACGGGGCTGCATTTGGCTTCGATTGTGTCCGGCAAGATTGCCTTTGCTTTTTGGGTTGGAGTCTTGGTGTGCGCGGCGATGACGGCGATGATGGCCGGGGTTTTTGGAATTGGGATCGGCGCGCCAGCCTGGCTGTACGCCTTGACGATGGTCACGGTGCTGATGCCGGGATTGGGGTTGGGACTTTGGTTAAGCGCGGAGGCGAAGACACAGGCGGAGACCTTGCATCTGAATTTCCTAATCGCATTGCCGTCGGTGTTGTTGTCGGGTTTTCTGTTTCCGAGGGCCAGCATGCCCGCGCCATTGGTGGCGCTGAGCGGGTTTTTGCCAAATACGTGGGCATTGGAGGCGATGCGGGGAATGGTTGTGCGCGGCGCGGCGTTACCCGAGATTGGGCCGGCGCTGGGGGCCTTGGCAGGGTTAGGCGTTGGGTTTGGGGTGATTGGGTGGTGGCGGCTGAGGAGGAGTTGAACGGGTATCGGCAGCCCGCCATTCCGCCCGCAAGCCCTTGCGGGGGCTTTGCCCCTGCGACCCCAGGATTTAACGCCTTTGGGCAGACTAGTTGGCCGGCGGGGCGGCTCTAACCGCCCCAGCCACTCTGCACTCGATCCAGCCCTCAGGTCGCATCTCTGCGTTGCTCTATCCTCTGTTCGAGCGGCTTGATTTTAACTCGAACTTACGCCGCGTTGGAGGAAGCTTCGGGAGCAACCTTGGAGCTTGAGAAGGCTGGGTCGTGCAAAGTTTTGGAGCGTAGCATTGCGAGGAGCACAGCCAGTAACCGGTCGGACATTCCGCGCAGTGCTCGGCCATGAGAGTGGCCCTTGGCGTGTAGCTCTGTATAGTTCTTCTTTCCTCGTTCATCATTCTGCATACTTACGCGTGCCCATTGATAGAGCGCCTTGGATCGGTTCAGTTTTGAAGCCTTCAATAGTGCTGGTGCCATTTCGATCAGGTCCCAGAAACATGGTTCATCCACGCCTGGACAAAGCTTCAACATTTGTGGATAGTAGCGGATCAATACTCACGCAGCCGGATGATCCATTGATCATCCAGCCGTACACGACGGAACAAATGGAGGTTTGTTCGAAGCGAGTCAGCCATGACAAAGGCATCGGAAATGGCACTCCCTCCGATGTGGCCGAGATCGATTGGCTATCCCAAGTTGGATCCGAGATCAAGGGTACACGGGGCCATTGTCGCGTTCGCGGCGAAGCGAGGGAGACTATTAGCGCCAGAGTGGCCGCAGATGATATAACCGTTATATCTGAGATGCGCTTCAGGTTCGATTCCGAAAAGGCCCGTGAGGTGTTGCGAAAGCACGGTGTAACTCTCGAGGGCGCGCAGGAGATTTTCGATCAGGCCTACATCGTGGACAGGAAGAGCGACGATCCCGAGCAATTCCGCGCCATCGGCTGGAGTGGGGGGCGATCGTGCGCCCTCATCTTCGAAATCCGGAAGGACTCGGATGGGGAGTTTTATCATCTGATCACAGCTTGGAGAGCGACTAATCAAGAGGAGGAAGCCTATGGCCAGCAAATCTAGGACGTCGCGGTCACCCGACGAGATCGCCGAAATGGCCACGCGGGGCGAAGATGTCTCGAAGTTTTTCACCAACGAGTTTACGGTGGTGAGGCCGATTCGCAGGGTGAATGTCGATTTGACCCAAGGGATGCTGCGAGAGCTTGACGAGCGCGCGGCAAAGTTAAACGTCAGCCGGCAGGCGGCGATTAAGACGCTGCTGCGTCAGGCGCTGGATCAGACCGCGCCTGGGCGGCAACGGCGCGCCGGGTAGGATGATGCGGTCGGGCGTCGTGGATTCGGCGTCGGCTCAACGCCTGGGCACCGCTTCGCTTTGCAGTGTGACATAGCTCAGACTAGGAAGACATGCGCTATTGCTGCCTGGCCGTTCTTGTTGCCGTTGTCCTTTGCGCGCAGCAGGCTTTTTTTTACAACCGTCCGGGGGGCGTGGATCCGCTGACGGTCGGCATGAAAAATGACCAGCCGATCGCCATCGATTGGGACGGCGATGGGCGTATCGATATCCTTCAGCGCAACCTATACTCATCCACCTTTCAGCAGCCTTGGTGGGGCATATTTTTCTTCAAGAATATTGGTAGCAACAAGAATCCGCGCTATGCCGCCGCGAAGCGGCTCACCCTGAATGACGTCGTGATTGACGACAACTATGCGAGCTACCAGACACTTGATTGGAACCACGACGGTCACCCCGATCTGCTGAGCGGCATCGGCGCTGGCCCCCGGAAGGGAACTCTCCAGATCTATCTCAATCAGGGCCGCTTGGATGCCCAAGGCTTGCCGATTCTGAAGGCGGGACCGACTCTTACATGGCTCAATGACGGCGGCGATCTTGCCTATGGGATGAGGCTCATCGGAGGGGACCTTTATACGCTCAACATGCGCGTCCAGTATTTCCCCACACAGGTGCTTGAGCACACACTGTACCGGCACCGGGCGACGAGCGCCGGATTTGGCAAGGCCGAAGTTGTCGTCCTCAACGGCAAGACCATTTATGACGAATGGCCCTCTACTCAACGCGACGGGAAGTGGCTTGGGGCTAGCCGCACGCGGCGCGGCCCTCTCACCAGTTGCATCGTTGAGTGGGCTGATCCGATGCAGGCGCCCAAGTGCATCGAAGATACCAGCCCCGATGGTTTTGCCGTTCCGAGCGCTACGAAGGATGGCATTCTGGTGGCCACCATGGGCGGGTGGCTGCGATTTATTCCGAGGCAGGGTAAGCCGCACATCGTGATGGCGGAGGGGATGCCTTGCTCCTTTGGGGGCTACAGCAGCGTCGAGGTGGCGGACTGGGACGGGGACGGCGATCTGGACTTTATCGGCGGTAATGAGACCGGCTTTGTTCAATTGATCGAGAACATCAGTACGCCGACGCGGACCCAGTTTAAGACGGCGCGAAAGATCCCGAATGTCTATGCGGCCCGATGGATGTTTATCGATGATGAGGATCCCGAGCGTCCGTTTGGGCAATCAAAGCCCGCTTATGTCGATTGGGATAACGACGGCGATCTTGATCTACTGGTTGGGAATAACTCCAACCGCATTGCTTACTTTGAAAATATCGGCACTCGTAAAAATCCGAAATTCGCAACGGCCGCCAAGCTATTGCACGATGGCGGCGAGCACTTTTCTTTTCGTTCGCGTCCGGCGCCCGTCGACTACAACCATGACGGGCTGATGGACTTGATTGCCGGCTCGGCCGGCCCCCGGGATCGCAACGACTCAAAGGATTTTGGCATAGCGCTCTACCTGAGGTACAAGGACGAGAAGGGGCGGCTGAAGCTGCGGGAGCCGATCGCACTGAAGGACACGCGCGGTCAGGAGCTGCGAATTCCTGTGCCCTATCATCACGGTTTTGAGGTTGCCGATTGGGACGATGATGGCGACCTTGATCTCTTAGTGAATGAGAAAACCGAGGTGGTGCTGTACCGCAATACCGGCAATGGATTTCAGAGGGAAGCGGTTCTTTACAATGGCAAACCGCTGAGTGTCAGCCATCACGAAACCAGTATCAAAGCGATCGATTGGGATCAGGATGGCCAACTGGACCTGATTACTGGCGGGGAATCGGGCTGGGTTTACTTCTTTCCTCGCTCGACGCTGCACTAGTGGGACTGGGAATCGGAGAGTGAAGCTTTGGAGTCTTTGGATTCGTGCCGGGACCCGGCATCGCAGTTACCGCCCATTCAAGTGGGGACGCCAAAGCGGGGAAGAACCCACTTCATGAGAACGATGTAGCCGGCCAGTAATAGAACCAAGGTTAAAAGATCGCCCATCGTTACTCCTCAGTTTTGTCTCAGTCAGTGCTCCTCAGTGCTGAGGGGCTATGTCTTAAGCATAGAGGAAGGATGGGTGGAAGTCGGGGCGGCAGCAATTGATCTGCTGTGCTGCTGACTTCACACCCCGCTTGGTCTTGGTGCCTGAAGGGGCTAGGGGCGAGCGCGTTTTCTGAGGAGGCCGAGGGTGAGCAGGGCGGTTCCCATCAGGCCGAGAGTGGCGGGTTCCGGGACGCCGGCAACGTCGTTGGATTGGAAAGCTATGCTGTCGGTGACGGTTCCGTTGGCAGTGGTCCAGTTGATGCCGGCGATGTTTTGCAGTAAGCCGGATTCCACCGTAAAGCAACTGGCGCAGGCGGAGATGGGTGTGAGGTTGTCGCCGGACTGAAAGGTGAGGATGATTTGCAAGTTGTTATTGACGAAGGCAAGGTCCATCTTGAATGTGTCGCTGACAGACGACAGGGTGGCATCTTCGTAGATGTTCACCGACGTGGGGCCGCCGTTGAAGCCCAGGAAGGTTGGGCTGGGGTTGAGGACGGTGACAGTACAGACTTCCGTAACTTGATTACAGCTGCCGGTGATGCGGGAAGGGACGAGGGTGGAGAAGGAGATGGGTTGCCCTTCGAGGTCGTTGAAGTTGATGGTAGCCGCGCTGATGGGGGCGGCCAGAAGGAAAGATACGGCACCGATTGCGCCGAGGAAGTATCGGTTCATGGAAGGTTCTCGCTGTTGTTGGATTCAAGGCGGCTTGGAAAGCGCTTTGTACAGGGAGATGCGGGAAAGGGCGACAATCGGGGTCACCGGATGCCAATTGGTCCCGAATGGACTGGCCACTTGCGAGCTTGGGTTTGTCGGACTGCCGAAGCCAGGGGCAAAGTAATGAGCGTAAGATGAGAAACGATGGCACAATACCGCGCGGTTGAAATCAATGAGGACGGGCATCCCGTCGTTCGGCTCACCGAGGTGGACAGCGGGAGCGAGGTGGCCGTTTCGCCCGAGTTTGGGGGCAACGCTTTTGACTTTCATGTGAACGGCAAGCGGGTGTTTTGGATGCCTCCGAATGCTTCGCTCGGCGAGATGATCGCGAAGAAGCCGATGTGCGGGAACCCGTTGTTGTCGCCCTGGGCCAATCGGGTTGAGGGCTTGAGTTACAAAGTAAACGGGAAGCAGTATGCGCTGAACCCGGCGCTGGGGAATTTGCGCCTGGATGGGAATAAGAATCCGATTCATGGGCTGGTGACTTTTACCAACCTTTGGCGGGTGGTGGAGGTGGCTTCCAACCATGAGGAGGCGCTGGTGCGGATGTCGCTCGATTGCTCGAAGCAGCCGGATTGGCTGGCGCAGTTTCCGTTTCCTCATCGCATTGAGTTGACCTATAAATTGCGGGCCGGGCAGTTGGAGGTTGTGACGGCCATTGAGAACCTTGCCACAGAGCCGATGCCGTTGGCCATTGGGTTTCATCCTTACTTTCAGGTGAGCGACGCGGTAAGAGACGAGTGGAGCGTCACGATTCCGGCGAAGGACCTTGTGGTTTTGTCGCCGACGTTGATCCCGACGGGGGAGAAGAAGCCGAATCCGTTTGCCGCGGGGGTGAAGTTGGCGGGGTTGGCGCTGGACCACGTGTTTGCGGGGCTGGAGGAGAACGCCACTTTTCGGGTGAAGGGAAAGACGCAGACGATCGATGTTGTCTACGGGAAGGATTATACGATTGGCGTCGTGTACGCGCCCAAGGGACAGAGCTTTATTTGCTTTGAGCCGATGACCGCTCCGACTAATGCTTTGAACACATCGGGCAGCTATAAAAGCATCGCGCCAGGAAAGACCTGGCGCGAGAGTTACTGGATCAAGACTACCGGCTTTTAAGCCGCTTTGGCTACGGCTTCTTGGCTGCGGGGGCGGCGGTCTTGGGGGCTGCCGGTGCCGCCGTCTTGGGGGCCGCCGTCATGGGCGCGGCCGGTTTGGTGAGCGTCGAGGGGGCGTTGGCGTCGTAGAGCTTGATCACATCGTTGGTGATGTCTACGGTGTTGGAGGCCCAGATTACGGGAGTCTGCTGCGAGCTGATGTCCAGGATCATCGAGTAGCCGTTGTCGGTGGCGAACTTGTTGATGACCTGCATGATGCGGCCACCGAGTTCGTTGAGGACCTTTTGCGTCTCTTGATCGTAATCGGCTTGAGCGTCTTCGCCGTCGCGCTTGAGGCGATTGGTTTCGAGTTCGATGTCGGCTGCCAGCTTGCGCTTGACCTCGTCGCTACCGACAGTACCCATCTTCTGCAGCTGTTGTTGCTTGGCTTGGAGGGAAGCCTGGCCCTTTTCGATCTCTTTGCGCTTGGGATCGAAGCGGGTTTGCAGCTCGGCTGAGGCCTTTTGGCCTTCTTTAGTAGAAACGATCGCCTGCTGGATGTTGATGGTGCCGACCTTGCTCTGGGCGAAGGACGAGGTCACGGTGAGGCCGAGCAGCACAGCGCCGGCCAGGAAGGTTCTTGCAAAAAAGCTCATTGTATTCAAGTTCTCTTTCAAAATCGTAGCACTCCAGCGGAATCAGAAGGTTCGGCTAATCGTGAAGCGGAAGGTTTTGCGCTGTTCACGTAACTGATTGGCTTGGCCATACTGCAGAAGGGAGTTGACGAAAGTGGTTTGGTTGGGGAAGTAAGAGCGGTCGGCGGCAATCGGCGGCTGGATCAACTGGTCGACCCGAAGCGGATTGTAAGCGTAGTAAAAGCGGAAGGGCGCGTTGACGACGGGCATCATAATTTGGAGTTCAAGGCCGGTGGACATGCGGGGCTTCTGGGTGAAATCGATGAGGACGGCCTTTTTTTCGAAGCCGGCCTGGGGGAAGTCGCCGTTGAGTTCGTTAATGCGACCGGCGTTCAGGTTGAGGCCGTTGGAGCGGCTGATGCGGTTGACGCCGATGTCGGCGAAGGCAGCGAGGACGACTGGTCCAAAAATCGGAATGCGGTACTCGAAGTTGCCGACGCCCTGGGTGTCGCCACCAGGGTAGATCAACTGGTAGACGGGGATTGTCTGAGTGACGGCGGTGGAGGTGAGCCTGCCGTCGGCACCGATGGAGCGTTGGACGCGAGCACTGCCATCCTCGTTCAAGACATTGACTGTGGCCTTTGACGGAATGTAGGCGAGCGGACTGATCTGCCAGATCTGGAAGCCGCGGATGTCGTTCTCGCCGCCCATGTAGAAGCGATTGAAGGGAGGTGCGGTCTTGCCGCCATAGCCGGTGATGAATCGACCGAGAGTGTGAACGCCGATGACGTGACCTTTTTTGAAGCCAGCGCGGAAGTATTTGAAGTCGATCTGGGGCTCGATCATGTTGACGTTGCCACCGAGAAAGGAACCGGCAAAGAGGCCGGAGATGTAGATCGACTTGCCGCGCGACGGCGTGATGGGGTGGTCGATCGTGTTGAAGGAGTAGTTGGGGGTGATCGAGGATTGCTTGATGCCCGAAAGCTGGTTGGGGCCGTCGAGGTTCTGGAAGTTCACGTACTGGAAGTAGGTGGTGGATGCAGTGGTCTGGGGCTGATACTGCGAGACCGAGTAGCTGTAGGTGATACCGACGCGGGCGAAGCTGCGGCGCAGGAGCGTGGAGGCGTAAGCTGTGAAGCCGTAGCCGTTGGATGAGTAATTGAGCAGGTTGTCTTTACCGAGCGAGTTATAGTACGACGTTAGATTGCGGCCGGAGAAGAGCGAGACTTCGCGGCCTTGATCGTAGTTGAAGCGCTGGTAGAAGACGGTGGCACCGACCTGGATCGGTTTATCCAGAAAGTAGGGTTCTGTAAAGCCAAAGGTGGCCGAGCGAATCCGGTCGCCGAGTTGGGTGTCGAGCGAGAGGGTTTCGCCGAGGCCGAGGAAGTTATTGGTGGAATAGCCGAAGCTGATGAATGTACCGGCGATGCCGGAGACGCCGCCGGACATTTGGACGGAGTTCTTGCCGCGCTCTTTCACCTTGAGGGTGATATCGACGGTGTTGTTTTTGGTGTCGCGGGTGATGTTGGCGGCCTCGGCCTCTTTGAGGACTTCGAAGTAGCCGAGCTGATTCAAGCGAAGGAGGCTGACTTCCCAGAGGCGGGAGTTAAACAGGTCGCCTTCATCGAGGAGGATTTCGCGGCGGATGACTTTGTCGCGCGTGGTTGTGTTGCCAGCGAAGTCGATGCGGCGAACGAAGAATTGCTTGCCTTCATCGACGGTGAGCGTCAGGTCGATCTTGCCCGTTTTCGGATCTGGATCGAAGCTGGGCTCGGGAACGAAATCGAGGAAGCCGAATTGGCCGTAGAGCTTGCGCATATCCTCCATGCCCTTGCGGAGCTTGGCGGTAGAGAAGGTGTCACCCTCGCCCATGCCGATGACTTTGCTGAAGATTTCTTCGGGCGCGCGGAAGAATTTGACGCCCACCAGGTTGAGCTTTTGGAGGCTGTACTTGGGGCCTTCGTCGATGTTGACCTTCAACATGGCGGCCTTGCCGGGCTTGTTGGGATACAGAAACGGGATGCGGAAGCCTGTGCCGCCGACGTCCTTGATGACGGGGGGCTCTGAGCTGGCGCGGGCTGTGAGATAACCCTTATCCTGATAGGCGCTTTGAACGCGGCTCATGTCTTCTTCAAGTTTTGTGGCGTCGTAGGTCTTGGGGAAGAGTTCTTCGAGGAAAATCGAGTAGGGAATACCGAGGGGCTTGAGATTTTTCATGGCGCGCCGGACCATTTTGGGAGTGAAGGCGCTTGCACCGACGACATCGATCGTACCGACCTTGACCTTGGGACCTTCTCCGACGCGGAAGTTGACCTCAAGGGAGGAGGGAGGGATCTGGCGGATCTCGGGCGTCACAGTGGCGAACTGACGACCGCGCTCGGAGAGGTATTCTTTCAGGACGTTAGCGGCGCGCTGAACCTTGTTCGGATCGTACTGTTGTTCGACCTGGAGACCGACTTTGCGCTCTTTGAAGCGGTCGAGGATTTCAGAGACGGTGATGGACTTCATGCCGTCGTACTTGATGGAGCGGACCATGCGGCGCTCAGTGACGACGAAGCGGATGACCCAACCGGTGCGACCGGCTTCGCGCTCCAAGCGAATGTCGTCGAAGCGGAGGGTATTCCAGAGGGCCATGAAGTCGCGGTTGAGGGAGTCTTCGCTGTAGCGGTCGCCCTTTTTGGAGAAGATCAGTGCCTGAAGGGTGGCCTGCGGAACACGGCGTGAGCCGCGGAACTCGATGGCCTCGATGACATCCTCTGACGGGGTATCCGATGAGGCGGCAGCGGCGGCTTCGGGCTTGATGGGCTCGGGGGTTTCAAGACCGGGTTTGGCGGGAGGGGGCTGTTGCGGAGCGGCGGGTTTTGGCGCCTCGACTGGAGTATTGCTGGGGACCGTCTCAAACGGGTTTGCGGGCTTTGGCTTGGCTGGCTGGGGCTTGGCCGGTTGAGGGCTCGGGGTCTGCGAGGTCGGGGTCTGCGAGGCCGGGGTCTGCGAGGCCGGGGTCTGCGGCGCAGCTTGCTGGCCGCTGAGATATTGATTGGAGAACGCCAGAACCAGGACGAATAGACACAATTGGGGCGCACCCAGGCTTGTTGGCCTGAAAGACATCATCTAAAGCTGGTTCCTTTCCACTCTGCGCCTCAACTGAGACGTAACCTTTTGGGCTTGGGTTTCACTTGAAGCGCGCTTTGCGAATGGGTCCGTCCCGGGGAGCGGCTGAAGCCGGATCACCCTGAGAATTGGCGGCCCCGTTCGGATCGCACAAATACTGAGTATAAACCAACGCAAATGCCCAGGAGAACGAAGGAGAAGAAGATCGAGGGCCGTTTTGAATAAAGTGCAAAGGGGGAGAAGGATTTTCGCCAGAAAAAGCCGTCCCAGAGGTAGAACCAGGAGGTGGCGGCGAGGATTCCGAGGAGTACGGCGGTGAGCAAGCGCAGGGAGGGGGGAACGAGCGCGGCAAAAATAATCGCGAAGAGTGTGCAGATGAGGACATGGAGCGCGATGCCAGAAAGGGTGAAGAAGCCGAAATCGGGGCGGAGGCTGGCGGGGCCGTAAAAGACACCGGCCATGAGGTTGGGAACGGTCCAGAAGGAATGGGAACTGACGCGAGAGGAAAGGCCGTCCCACAGCAGCATCGAGATGGCCGCGACGCATGCTGACTGGGCGGCGGCGAGGGTGCGATCGAGGCGAGTGGGGTGAGAGGGCAGGGGGATCATGCCGCAAGCCAATGTTAGCATTGGAGGTCTTGGGGGCTTTTGGATGCAACGTGTATTTGTGACTGGGATCGGGGCGGTGAGTCCAAACGGGCTGGGGCGCGAGGAATTCTGGCGGAATACGCGGGACGGCGTGAGCGGAGTGAGGGCGATCACGCGGTTCGATTGCAGTGGGCAGCCGGTGCGGATTGCCGGGGAGATTGTGGGTTTCGATCCGCTGCAGTACATGGATGCGCGCGAGTTGGACGGGACTGGCCTGGCGACGCCGTATGCGATCGCGGCGGTTGGGGAGGCGCTGGAGGACGCGCGGCTGGATTGGCGGGGGATGGATTTGGATGCGCTGCGGCGCGTAAGCGTGTATACGGGGAGCGGCGGGGGAAATCAGGAATTCACTGAGCGGCAGTACTCGCTTTATTACAGCGGGCAGCAGAAGAAGTGTAGCGTGTATGTGATTCCTTCGAGTACGTTGGGGACGCTGGCGAGCGAGATTTCGATGCGGTATGGATTTCGTGGGTTGAGCCACATGTTTTCAAATGGGTGCACGAGTTCGACGGACGCGATCGGATATGCCTACCGGGCCGTCAAGCATGGGGAGGCGGGGATCGCGGTGTGCGGCGGGGTGGACGCGCCAATTGCGCCATTGACTCTACGGGGCTTTCAACTGTTGCGGATTATGAGTACGGGGAGGAACGAAACGCCCGGGGAGGCATCACGTCCATTTAGCGGAGACCGGGATGGGTTTGTGCTGGCTGAAGGGGCGTGGTTTTTTGTGCTGGAGAGTGAGGCGAGCGCAAGGGCGCGAGGTGCGGCGATCTATGGGGAGATTGCCGGGTATGGTGCTACATGCGAGGCCTTTCACCGGGTGCGGCTGGAGGAGGTGGGGATTGAGCCGGCGCGCGCGATGAGCCTGGCGATGGAAGAGGGCGGGGCGGCGCCGGAGGAGATCGACTACTTGCAGTATCACGGCACGGCGACGCAGTTGAACGACCGGGTGGAGACGGCGGCTGTGAAGTTGGCATTTGGGAAGAGCGCGGGGAAATTGGCTGGGTCGAGTGTAAAGAGCGTGATTGGGCACCCACAAGGAGCGTGCGGGGCGGCGAGTCTGGCGGCGACGCTGCTAGCGATGCGAGACGGGTTTGCCCCGCCGACGATCAACCTGAAGCAAGCGGCGGCGGAGTGCGATCTGGACTACGTGGCGAATGTAGGGAGGGCGATGGAAATCAAAAAGGCGATGGTAAATACCATCGCCTTTGGGAGCAAGAACGCTGCGTTGCTGGTGGAAGCCGGGGACTAGCCTGGAATTGCCTAGTCTGGAATTGCCTAGTCTGGCTTCGAATAATAGTAGCTGTGGTAGTAGGTGTATTTGGAGTACAGCTCGCCGCGACGGGCGCCATTGACGACGGTGCCGAGGATGTTGTTCTCGCATAGGGACTGGATGGCGCGGGTGATGGAGTCGACCGTCGTGACACCGAGACGGACAACTAGAACCGTGCCGTCGGACATGGTGGAGAGCAGATTGGCGTCGGCGGCGAACAGGAGCGGGGGGGTGTCGAGGACGACCCAGTTGAACACCCGCTGGAGGTTGCTGAGGAGGTCTTTGACCTCGGGGAGGTTGAGCAGTTCGAGGGGGTTGATGACCGCCTCTCCGGCTGGGATGATGCTGAGGTTGGTGCCAGCAATTTTTTTGACGATTTGGTCGATGGTGGCTTTACCGAGCAGGTAGTCGGTAATGCCGGGAGATCGCTCGACCTGGAACATCGTGTGAACGATGGGGCGGCGGAAGTCGAAATCGCAGAGAACAGTATGGTTGCCCGCGAGATGAGATTCTGCGAGGGCAAGGTTGACTGCGCCCATGGATTTGCCTTCTGCGGGGGAGGGGCTAGTTACGACGATGGTGTGGATCGGCTGCAGGCCCTGGAGGTGGTTGAGGCGGGTGCGAAGGGTGCGGAACTCTTCGCTGGGAGCCTCGTGCGGCCGGGTGGCATCGATGAGATGGGCGTCCGGGGCGGGATTGAAGGGAATCTCCTCGATCCTCTCGAGCAACCCGACAAATGCCGGATCGATCTGAGGCGCGCGGGACTCACCGTAGCGGGGGCTGGAAATTTGGGCGCGCGGGGCATCGGACTGGAAGTCCGGGGTGGTGACACCGGAACGCCGGAGCGCATCGTGAACTCGACTCATAAACTTATCCCTCCAAAAAAATCAGGTTGCGGCGCGCCGGTTAGGGCTTGCTGGTCATATAGAAAACGATCGAACCGGTCATGATGGCGGCACTGGCCAAACATGCGGTGGACCAAGCCAACCAGGCGAGACGCCGACGGCGACGCACGACGAGGTCGTTTTCAAGCAGCGGAATGCAGCCCAATACGGTCAACTGGGTGTAAGCGCGGACGTCTTTCAAATTCTTGAGCGTGGAATCCTTCATCTCACGGGCTCCGGCGAGGCAGAGGCCGAGGATGAGGCCGCCGACGGCACCGCCGAGGACGATCATCCAGCGTTTGGGTTCGGCGGGATTGAGCGGCAAGGATGCCTGATCGAGGATCTCCAGCTTCTCGGTCTGCTTGCGGTTTTCAAGTTCGACTGCCGCGTTGGCGCGTTGGCGCATACGGTCGATCTCCTCAAAATCGCGGCGGGCGAGCATCGATTGGAGGCGCAATTGTTCGTAATCCTTTTCGCTGGAAGGGAGGGTTGCAAGAGTGCCCTGAAGGGTGCGGGCTGATTTTTCCGCGTCGACGAGACCCTTCTTATAGGAATCCTCCTCCATTTTGGAGGCCTGAATGCGGGACTGAAGCTGCTGGATCTGTACTTCAAGGCCGCGAGCCTCTCGGACGGCCTCAGGCCTGAGGCCAGTGACGGCACCGCTGCTTTTACGAGCGGCGGTTTCGAGATCGTCCTGGGCCTTTTGCATCCGGTCGCGGTCTTTCTTCATGATTTGGAGGTTCGCCACCGCCGCTTTAATGTCGGGGTGATTTTCCTGATATTGCTCGCGCAGCGATTGGATGCGGTTTTCGAAATTGGCGATTTCGCGTTCGATTGAAACGAGGCGATCGTTGCGGGGGGCGACGTTTGTGACGTTTTCCGTTGTGGGAGTTGTAACTTGTTTGAGCTGATCTTTGAGAATGCTGATTTGATTCTCGATGATGAGGCGATCCTGGTTAACGCGACCGAGGGCGGCGTTGATGTTGGTCATTCGCGACTCGATGCTGTTAATTGCTGTGAAGGTGGAGCCTTGCTGTTCCGGAGTGCGGCCCACGTTGGCCGACTTGAATTTGGACAATTGCTCCTCGACGGCGTCGAGATCGCGTTTGCGCGAGGTCCATTGGTCTTCGACGAAGTCCTTCATCTGGGAGGAACTGCTGGTGCGTTCGCGGACATTCTCATCGATGAACTTGGAGACAAGGTCGGCG
>JANXUM010000090.1 GCA_025356215.1 Bryobacter sp.
GAAGGCGGCTTCGGCTACGATCCCTACTTCTTCTATCCGCCCTTCGACGCCACCTTCGCGCAAATCGCTAAAGACCGTAAGAGCGCCATCAGCCACCGCGGTCAGGCGATCGAAAAACTCAGCTCTTGGCTGCGTGAAAACGCTGCCACGTAAGATAACCGATCAGCGTCTTGCCATCGTCAAGCTTCACCGCGCGGATCAAATCGTCGATCTCGCCGGCCGTAAACCAGCGCGCCTCTATGCGCTCGTCGTCCATCGGCGTCGCAATGCCCGCCTTCAACCCGGTTGCCATAAAGATGTTCATCTTCTCTTGTAAAAAACCAGGGCTGGCCCAATACGCCGCCAGCTTGGTCCACGTCTTCGCCTTGTAACCCGTCTCCTCCATGAGCTCCCGCTTGGCCGCCTGCAACGCCGTCTCTCCGTCGTCAATCTTGCCCGCCGGCAACTCCCAAAGGCTTTTGCCCGCCGGCAGCCGGTATTGCTTCACCAGCAAGATCCGTTCGTTCTCGTCCACCACCAGCACCACGGCCGACCCCGCGTGATGCACGATTGCCCGCTTGATTTGAAACCCATCGCTGGCTTGCGCCACATCTTCTGTCACATTGAACAGACTGCAACGGTACTTTTCTTCTGAGGACAGTAATTTCATATACTCAGAATGACCGATCCAGGGGGTTGTATGCGGGTTCTGATCTGGTTCTTAGTGGTATTTTCCCTGTGGGCGCAAGACGACCCTGCGGTCGATCGCGAACGCGTGCGCCAGTCGTTGGCCAAAATGCGCTCTCGCGACAAAACGAAGAGCGACCTCCTCTACGAGCGCCACTTCGAGAAGCGCGAACTCAGTGTCGAAGGTCAAGTCAAATCGCAAAGCGTCGTCGTCACCCGCCGCGATCCCTGGGAAGAGCGAATTGTAACCCGCGTGATCCTGCGCGACGGCAAGCCCCTCTCCGCCGAAGACACTCAGAAGCAGGAAGAAAAGCTCCGCAAGCACGTTGAAGAACTGCGCCGCAATCCGCCCAAGCCAAAGCCGGATGAGGACTCATGGATGGACGAACTTCCCGACGCCCTCGAATTTCACAAGCTGGGCACCGAGCAGCGCAACGGCCGCACCGCCGATCTTTACGATTTCGCGCCCCGCGTCGGCTACAAGGCCAAACAGATGCGCGCCAAGGCTTTTGAAAAAATCACCGGCAAGGTTTGGATCGATCAGGCGGATGGCGAAATGACCAAGCTTGACGTCACTGTTTTCGACACGATTACCATCGGCCTCGGCATGTTGGGCAAAGTGGAGAAGGGTACCCACTTCGAACTGGAACGCAAGAAATGGCCGGTCGGAATCTGGTTCGAGGAATGGAATCGCGTCCGCTTCGAAGTCAAAGTGATGATGGTCAAATCGTTGCGCCAGGAAATGGAAAACCGCTGGTCCAACGTCACCGTCAGACCAGCGGGAAAACTAACAGCTAAGGGAATTTGAGCTCCTACTTGACCTGGATGTCGCCGTCGGCCACCGCAAAGTAGACACTATTGCCCGCCTCGATTTTGACACGCGCCTTCTCCGCCTTAAAATCAACGGGCAGCGTCACGACGGCCTTGCCGTCATTGGGGACGCCTCGGGCAATGATGTTGAAAGACTGGCCGCCATCCCCCGAAAGCATGATCGTCACCGTGGCGGTCGACAGCGGTGCCGCCGTCGTATTTGCTACATCCCACGTTATCGTCTGCGTGGATCCGGCGTCCCAGGACTCGCCGCCCTTGGGGCTGGTCACGCGAAACGGACCGGCGGTCGCAAGGACGCGGACGTTGGACTCGCCAAAGCCCACACTGCCCGCCACTACACCATCCGCTGGGCGATTGTCGCGCACCGTTACCCGAAACCGCATCGTCCGATCCGTAGTGGCCAGTACCTCTCCCAATCGGAATTTCTTCGATTCCGATGCGCCCTCGCCACCAGAATTCGTCTTTGCGTCGTACAACTCCGGCAACTTGTCGATGCCGGCCAGAACCCATGACAAAGACGGGAAATACCGACGGCCATTGTTCACCGGCATGTAGGAGCGAAACAACGGGCGGGTGCCTTCATCCTCATTGCCGGGATTAGGTGCCCCAGAGTCCAAC
Source organism: Bryobacter sp. (assembly GCA_025356215.1). GTDB lineage: Bacteria > Acidobacteriota > Terriglobia > Bryobacterales > Bryobacteraceae > Bryobacter. Next base: position 2,116 of record JANXUM010000090.1, read on the forward strand.
TGTTCCCACGAGAAGGTCAATTTGTCGGCGTCCTCCGGGTCCGGGTCTGTCGCTTGCGCGTCCAGATAGAACGCCGTCTTGGCCGGAACGATGAAGTCCGCCCCTCCCACCTTTACGATTGGCGCCGAGTTCGTCTTCGGCCCCGTTGGAGGAATGCTGCAACTTGCCGTCGGCTTGGCCGCGTCGTTCACAAAATCCAACATCTCTTTGATGCTGTAACTGTGGAAAACAAGATCTTCGGTCGGCTGCAAGTCCTGGATGCTGGCCTCGGAATTGCACAATCCCACATACGACATCGTCGTGCTGCCGGATCCCGGCTCCAGCGCCGTTTGCTGATTTCGGCTACTGGCCTTGCAACCCGCGATATCCAGCGCGTTAAAGGTATGACTCGCTCCAAACTGATGCCCGAATTCATGCGCCACCAGATTGATCCAGTGGATGGGGCTCACACTGGCCACCCCCAACGAAGATCCCTGCGCTTTGTTCTCGTTGTTGCAAACAGAAGTGAACGCGGCCACGCCGCCGCCGCCGACACCGGTGAACCCCTCTCCCACGTCAAACTTATCCGCGCCAATTTGCTGCATCAAAATGCGCTGCGAAGCCTCGAGTACCTTGATGGAATCCGCCTCGTCTTCCACCGGGAACGGCTGTGTGGCCGCGCTTGTGAACACGACCGTATCCACCAGCTTCAAACGGACGTTCAGGTCCCGCTCATAGATCGCGTTCACGCGATTCATATTCGATGTCGCCATCGCCACCGCGCTCGCGGCCGTACCGTCTGCCGCCGCCACATAGCTCGTAGTCAGCAGCAACGCGGCCCGGTATACGCGCAGTTGCGCCAGCGGAATCGGCAATTTCAAGTCTGGCTTCGCCGCGTCCGCAGCCTTCCGGCCATCGTTTTTGTTGCTCTTCAATTCGCCAAAGTCGCAGCGAGTCGCCGCGCCCTCAACCGGCTCGTACACAATCTGCGAAGCCCCATTCGGATCGATCAGAATCACCCGCTTGCCCTTCAGCACGATCACGCTCGCCCCGGCCTTCGATACATCCAATCGCAAAATCGCCGACGCATCGCTCACAGAGCTACCGCGGTAGGTGTGAATGTCCGGATACTTGGCGGCCAACTCCTCCCCAAGAACTTCGGTCTCCACCACCGAGTACTCCTCAAAGCTTCCATCCGGCATCGGAATCTTGATGCTGGCCCCTTTGCTTGAGGCGCCCTCTTTCGGCGCTCCCCGTAACACGGTGTCAAGCGCGTCGCGATCCAGTTGCACAATCTGGTGCGAACATCCAGCTTTCCCACAAAGGCGCTGAGTGGTTGCCGCGCTCGCCTTCGCCCCCCGGCCGATCGTCCATACATTTTGAGATTCGGCTGGCATCCCGGCCAATAGCGCGTAACCTAAGGCTGCTGTCGCGAATAACTTCATGAAATCCCCTTTTACGTCGAAAGCATACACCAAGAATGTATCGGCTGAGGTCACCGAAACTTTAGCGGAATCTCAATCAATTCAACCGCTTAGCCCGCGCCCCCCGAATGCTTTCCTCAAACTCCGATAGCCCCAGCGTATTCACGACGTCGCCCTTGCTCAACCACCCCCGCCGCGCCATCTTTACGCCGTAGCGCATATTTTCAAAGTGTTTCGGATGATGCGCGTCCGTTGAGATCGTAAACCGGCAACCCCGCGCCTTGGCCGCGCGGATCAACGGAGCGTGCAAATCGAGACGTTCCGGACTCGCGTTAATTTCCATAAACACACCCTTCTCGGCAGCCTTCGCCGCCACTCGCTCAAAGGCGTAGGCGTAGGCGTCGCGGTGCAGCAGCACCCGCCCCGTCGGATGCCCAAGCGTATGGATGTATGGGTTTTCCAGCGCCGCCAGCAGCCGGTCCGTCATCGCCTGCTCATCGAGATTCATGTGGCTGTGCACGCTGGCCACCACAAAATCCAACTCGGCCAACGCCTCGTTGTCCAGATCCATCCGACCGTCCTTCATGATGTCGCACTCCAGCCCCGAGAACACTCGCAAGCCCAACTCCTGCGGCTCCATCCCGGCCACCATTCGCGCAAACGCGATCGCCCGTTTCTCGTCCAAACCGTTTGCCATCGCCAGCGCCTTCGAGTGATCGGTAATGACGATGTACTCATAGCCGCGCTCCAGCGCCGCCGCAGCCATCTCTTCCAGCGTCCCCCGCCCGTCACTCTCTCTCGTGTGCATGTGCAGGTCCCCGCGCATGTCCTCCAACTCCAACAACCGCGGCAGCTCCCCCTTCTCCGCCGCTTCAATCTCGCCCGTGTTCTCGCGCAGTTCCGGAGCGATCCAGGCCATACCCAACGCCTCGTAAATTTCCTCCTCGGTCCGGCAAGCGACCACAACGCCATCGCTCTCGCGCGACAGCGAGTATTCATTCAACGTCCAGCCCTTCTTGATCGCCCGCGTCCGCAGATTTACGTTGTGTTCTTTAGACCCCGTAAAGTACTGCATCGCCGCCCCGTAGTTCTCCACCGGTAGCGCCCGCACGTCCACCTGAATCCCTTCAACCCCCACCCGCGCCGACGCCTTGTTCTCGCCCTTGGCCAGCACCTCGTCCACCTTGCCCCACTTGGTAAACACATCCAGCGCCGCCACCGCTCCCGGCCCGCACACGACAATGTCTACGTCGCCGATGGTCTCGCGGCCGCGCCGCAGGCTCCCCGCCGCGCTCACGGTCTCCACGCCCTCCACCGCCCCCAACAATCCGCTCAACTCCTCCGCCGTCTGCGTCGCAAAGTTCACCAGAAAACGTCCCGCGCTCTTGCGATAAATCGCAATCGACCGCAGAATCTTCTCCTCCAGCTTGGCCCCCATCCGCGGCAGTTCCCGCAGACGGTGATCCAGACAAATCCGCTCCAGGTCGTCAATCGTCGTCACCCGGAAAGCCTCGATCAACAACGCGATGCTCTTCGGCCCCAGCCCCTGGATTTTCAACATCTCCAGCGCCGTCGGCGGATACTTCTGCAGCATCTCGTCACGTCGCTCAAAGCTGCCCCGCTCGGCGATCTCACCCAGTATGTGAGCGATCCCCTTGCCGATGCCCGGAATGTCCGTCACCTTGCGCTCGCCGCCGGCCAGCATCGCCATCACTGAATCGGGATAGCCCTCAATCGTCTTGGCCGCGTTGCGATAGCTTCGAATTCTAAACCCGTCCTCCGCAGCGATCTCCATCAGGTCGGCGGTCTCGTCCAGCAATTTGGCGACGTGTAGATTGTCCATCAATCTCTATGATGCTCCGGCGCAGGCTCAATGTGGATCAGTACGTCGGCCACCCACAAAATCCGTTCCCGAATTGCCGCTCTCACCTTGCCGCTAATCCGGTGCGCCGCCTCCACACTCATCTCCGGGTCCACCTCCAAATGCAGATCCACGTGATATTGCAAACCCGTCTTCCGCGCCCGGCATTTCTCGATGCCGAGCGCGCCGGGTACCGTCAGCGCGCAAGCCTTGATCTCCCCTAACATTTCCTCCGACGGCATCGAATCGAGCAGTTCCCAACTCGACTCCCGCAGCACGTTCATCCCCAACAGGATCACCAGCAGCGCAATCAATACACCGCCAATCGCGTCGGCGTGCGAAAAGCGCGTCGGCTGCCAAAGATTCAGCCCCACCGCCACAATCGCCACCGTGCCGCTCACCACGTCCAGCCAGTCGTTGGCCGCGTCAGCCCCCAGCGCCGCAGAGCGGTACCGCGCCGCCGCCTTGCGCTTCCATCGGGCCAGCGCGATCTTGACCGCCACCGAGATCGCCACCGTCCAGATCGCCAACGCCCGCGGCACCTCCTGCTTGTCCCCCAGGTGCAAGTACGATTGCCAGGCGAGGATCGCGCCGCTCGCGATCAGAAAAGCGCCGATCGCCTGCCCCGCCAAAATCTCGAATCGCCCATGTCCATAGGGATGATCGTCGTCCGCCGGCACAGCCGAGATCCTCAGCCCCAGCCACAGGATCAACGACGCCACCACATCCCCCGCGCTCTCCACCCCGTCGGCAAATACCGCGTGCGACCCCGCCCACACCCCCGCGCTCAGTTTCATCGCGGCAAGAAACAGTCCCACCGCGATGCTGATCCGCGCGATCTTCAATGCCGAAGGGGTTTCTGGAGCCATGCCCTCACCAGTCTAGCCGGGCGTCCACCGGGCCCTGCTGTTGTACAATCGAGCTTATCGATGGCGAACTGCGATTGTGGAAAAAATAGATAGAGGCGACGCGATGGAAAAGCTGGCACAACAGCAAAACATACAAGAGGCTTTCCTCAATAACGCCCGCAAAGACAAGACTTACCTGACAATCTACTTGATGAGCGGTGTTAAGCTTTCCGGTCGGATCAAGAGTTTCGACAAGTACTCTGTGGTGCTCGAAGCCAATAATCAGGAACAGCTCATTTTTAAACACGCGATCTCGACGGTGGTCGTTTCCAAGGCCGGACACAACGGCCCCAATGCCGGTGCCGCCGTCGGCGGTCCCGCCCCAATTCCGGTTGAATCTAACGGTAATTAATTGACAGAAACCGCGATCCTGATGGGTGTGCAGTTACGGCGCCAGACGGAGCCGGCCAACCCCCTAACCGATTTCTCCCTCGAGGATTCTCTCAACGAACTCAATGTCCTCGCTGTCAGCGCCGGTGCCCACGTTGCCGGTCGCTTGGTTCAATCGCGTGAGCGCGGCGACAAAGCCACCCTCATCGGCATCGGCAAGGTCGAAGAACTTCGCGCCACCGCCGCCGCCGCCAATGCCGAAACCATCCTCTTCGATTGCGAACTCACCCCCACGCAGCAGCGCAATCTTGAGCGCGCGCTCAACCTAAAAATTCTCGACCGCACCCAGCTCATTCTTGACATCTTCGCCGCCCGTGCCCGCACCCGCGAGGGCCATCTCCAGGTCGAACTCGCCCAGCTCAACTACGCGCTGCCCCGCTTGGTCGGCAAAGGCCTTTCTATGTCCCGTCTGGGCGGCGGAATCGGTACCCGAGGCCCCGGCGAAACGCAGCTCGAAACCGACCGCCGTAAGATCGCCAGCCGCATCAAGACCATCAAGCAGGACCTTGAGAAAGTGCGCGGCGGCCGCAGCATACAGCGCAAGCAGCGCCAAAGCGTGCCGCTCGCCACCGTCGCCCTCGTTGGCTACACCAACGCCGGTAAAAGCACGCTTTTCAATCGCCTTACCAATGCCGCCGTCCTCGCCGACGCCAAGATGTTCGCCACGCTCGATCCCACCATGCGCCACATCCACCTTCCGTCCCGGCGCAAGATCCTTCTCAGCGATACGGTGGGCTTCATCCGCCGCCTGCCCACCACTCTCGTTCAGGCCTTCCGCGCAACCTTGGAGGAAGTCACCGAGTCCGCCCTGCTGCTGCACGTCGTCGACGCCTCCAGCGCCCATGCCGTCTCGTACGTCGAGCATGTCCAGCGCGTCCTGCAAGAGATCGGCGCCGAGAAAACTCGCCAAATCCTCGTCCTCAACAAGGCCGATCTCATTGCCGGCTCCGGCGAACAGATCGCCCAGGCCCGCCGCATCCTCCAGGATTCCAACGCCGAATCCACCGCCATCTCCGTCAGCGCGCTCAGCGGCCGGGGCATCGATTCGCTACTCGCCGCCATTGACGGCGCGCTCCATCTCGATCCCGTTGAGCGCATCAAGATTCGAATCCCCGCTGGCGAAGGCGCGCCCATCCACCTCCTCCATGAATACGCCCACGTCCTCTCGCAAAATTTCGTCGAAGATTTCTGCGAGCTTGAAGCCGACGCCCCGGCCAGTATCCGTCGCCGCTTGTCTAACTACGAGTTGATATCCTGAAGGCGGTTTCCCGTTGAATCTGCCCAATCTACTGACGCTGGCCCGCATCTTCTTCATGCCCCTCGTCGTCGCGGCCCTGGTCCAGGAACGGCGCGTTTACAGCCTGTCCCCGATCGGCCTCGACCTCGAGATCGGCAACGAGATCATCGCGCTCATCATCTTCCTCGTCGCCGCCTGCACCGATATGCTCGACGGGTACTTCGCCCGCAAGTGGAGCCAGATCACCACCCTCGGCACTCTGCTCGATCCGGTGGCCGACAAGCTGCTCATCTCTGCCACCCTCATCGCGCTCGTTGAAATCAAAGCCGTTCCGGCCTGGATCGTGATCCTCATCATCGGCCGTGACTTCGCCATCAGCGGACTGCGCAGCATCGCCATGAGCGAGGGCTATCTAATCCCTGCCAGCGATCTCGGTAAGTCGAAGATGATCTTGCAGGTCTTCGGCGTCGCCCTCTCAATGCTGGCGCTCCGCTCCCCTGAATATCGAGCAGCCGCTACTTACGCAATGTGGGCCGCAGCCATCTTCACGATTGTCTCGGCTGTGGATTACGCCCGCCAATTTTGGCGTCAGATCGACATCAGCGTCAAGAAGCGCCGCCGACGCGAGCTGATTCTACTGGATCGTGCCCGGCGACGGGCTGCCCGTGGGACGATTGCCGGGAGTTGACGCGGCCGGGTCCGCCACTGGCTTCGGTTTGTATTTCCAACCTTCAGCGTTCATCAGTAGGGTTTTCACTTCGCCCATCGATCCAACGGACAGTTGTTTGCCTTTGTAGATCACGTCCAGCGTTCCAGCGTTCCCCACAATCAGCTCGACATTGCGGGCGTTCAGCGTCTTCTCTTGACCGCCGTCAATCGTCCCGCCATAAACCTTCACCCCATCGGCCGTGATCCGAATCCAAGTCGTAGATTTCGCCCGCACCGTTAACGTAAATTGACCATCCGTTGGGCTTACCGTCTTGGCGGCCTCGGGCACTTTCTCAACCACCTTCTCGGTAGCGGTTCCGGCCGCCTTCGTCTCGATGCCGCCCGCTGGCGGAGTTGCCTCTTGCGTCTGTGCGGGTGTGGTCACCGGCGCGGCAACTGGCACCACAACCGGCGCGGGCGGAGGAGCAACCGTTTTGGCCACGGGTGCCGTCGCTTCCGTTCCCGCCGCAGGACTGAAGTTTCGCCATCCGAAATACGTGGCGCATCCCACGATCACCAGCGCCGCAAAGCCCAACCACCACTGCGACATTCCAGGGTCTTGCGCGGCCCGCATCGGCTTGTCTTTCAACGTTTCCCGCAGCGCTGTGATGTGTTTTTCCTGTACCAGATCCAGCGTCGTGACAGGAGTCGCCGCCGCTGCTGTCGTCGAATCAAAGGTCGGGCTCAAACTGACTAGATTGATTTGTTTCTCTGTCTCGTCCGGGTCCCACCCCAGGTAGGTCGAGTATTGACGCACGAAGGCGCGATAGAAGAATTCCCCCGGCAGCGCCGTCTGGTCGTCCGCCTCGATCGCTTCCAGGTACCGCTTGGCAATACAGGTGTCGTCGGCAATCTTCGAGATGCCGATCTTTCGTCGCTCGCGTTCCAATCGCAGCCTAATGCCCAAGCTTTGCATTACGTTCGCGCAGTGTTCCTTATCGCTATAATACATGAGTTTGTGTAGGATGAGTCTCCCCCCGGCAGTCTCCGTGATCGTCGTTAACTTCAATCGAGTGAACCTCTTACGGGCCTGTCTCCAATCGCTCCTCCAACAGGATGCCCCCAACGTCGAACTCCTTGTCCTCGACAACGGCTCCTTGGACGGTAGCGCCGACATGGTGGCCGCCGAGTTCCCAGGCGTCAAACTCATCCGCTCACCCGCCAATCTCGGCTTTTGCGCCGCCAACAACGCCGCCATCGCCATCGCCCGCGCCCCCTTCATCGCCTTGCTCAACAACGACGCCGTCGCCGAATCGCAATGGCTCTCGGCCCTTCTCGCCGAAGCCGCCGCCCCCGATGTCGGCATGGTCGCCAGCAAAATTCTGGTCGCCAGTCGCCCCGGCGTCATCGACAAAATCGGCCACGGCATCTATTGGGACGGTCAAAATCGCGGCCGCGGCTCTGGCGAAATCGACACCGGCCAGTACGATCGCGATCGCGATATTCTCTGGCCCGATGGCTGCGCCGCCCTCTATCGCAAATCGATGCTCGATGAAATCGGCGGCTTCGACGAAGATTTCTTCGCCTACGCCGATGACGCCGACCTCGGCCTGCGCGCACGCTCAGCCGGTTGGCGCGCCCGCTACGCCCCCTCCGCCGTCGTGCGTCATCAGCGCGGTGCCACCATGGGCAAGCTCAACCCCCGCCGCATCCAGTTGATCGAACGCAATCGTGTCTGGCTCGCCGTCAAGCACTTTCCCCTCTGGCTACTCCTGCTCAACCCCTTCTTCTATTTCCTGCGGTTGGTCGCCGGTGCCGCCGCTGGTGCCGCCGGTCAAGGCGAGGCGGGACAAGTGACGGGGTTTCGCGCAAAAATAGGGTTGGCCTTCACGCTGCTGTCCGCCGATTGGGAAGCTCTTCGCGGTCTCCCCAACATGTGGGCCAAACGGCGCGCCTGGAGGCTTAAGCGCAAGCTCAACGACAAGGAGGTCGTCGCGCTGCTGCGTCGGCACCGCTTGACGCTCGCCGAACTGAGCAAGAACGTCGCCTGAGAGAATATCGCCATTAACAACGACACGGCTCACAACCCGGCAACTTTGATTGACCAAACGCCCGGCC
>JANXUM010000117.1 GCA_025356215.1 Bryobacter sp.
CGGATCTCTTCGGCTTCCAGCCGCCGCCGCCCAAAGTGAGAGAGAAATTGATTCTCAGGGTCTTGGTCACGAGTTCCGGAGAGCATTGCAGCGGACTGCCGGTAAGTCGCAGACAGCAAGATTGTCCGGTGCAGTTTCTTCATGCTCCAGCCGTCGTCGACAAACTGCTTGGCCAACCAATCGAGTAACTCGGGATGGCTGGGCGCGGCACCGCGAGCGCCGTAGTCGCTGGAGGTCGCCACAATCCCCCGTCCAAAGTGGAACTGCCAAATTCGGTTCACCATCACGCGGGCCGTGAGTGGATTTTCGCGCCGTGCGATCCACTCGGCCAGAGCGCTCCGGCGTCTTGTCGTTAAGGAATCGAGAGCGGGTGGTTTTATGTCTCCACCGCCAAGCGCCGTGAAGAACCCAGGCTGTACTTCTTCTCCGTAGGGAGTTCCCTTGCCTGGCACAAAGGTCTTTGGCGACTCGCGACCCACGTCCGTCACGCCGGGCGAAAAGGGCCCTGGAGAAACATTGCCGGCCAAGCTCAATAGCCGTGCTTTCAGCTTCTCGAGTTGAGCCTTGTCCTGATCGTTCAGCAACGCCCACAACTGGTCGTCGCTTGGATTGACCTTCTTGTAGTGCGCTTCGTAGAGTGACTTCTGCTCGGGCGTCCGCTTCTCTTCAACTGTGGCAAAGGCGGCCTGAATCTCAGGACTCAACTTGGCCAAGCGCTCTGCCCGCAATCGATCGTAGTAAGGCTTCTTCAGCTTTGCCAACTCCGAGCTCAGGTCGAATAACTTGAAGTTGCGAGTCACCTCATTTAAGTCGTAGCCACGCGCATCGTTGTAATGCAGGAAAACACGATTCTTTTGGTAAGGCGCAAACACAGCCTGCAGACGGTAATAATCTTTTTGCGGAATCGGATCGTACTTGTGATCGTGGCAGCGGGCGCAACCCGCCGTGAGCCCTAGAAACACGCCCGCCGTGGTGTCGGTAAAGTCGGTAAGGCTTTCGACACGGTTGATGTCTTCCACCTTGTACAGCATGTCGCGATTTGCGCCCACCGCAAAGTAGCCCGTACCCTGCTGTTGCTTGGGGTCCTCATACAACTCGTCGCCAGCCAGTTGCTCTTTGACGAACGCATCGTAGGGTTTGTCGTCGTTGAAACTGTCGATCACGTAGTCGCGATAGCGCCATGCGTACAAGGTGTACGGGTCTTGCTCGAAGCCCGCCGTGTCCCCGTAACGGACAAGATCGAGCCAGTGTTTGCCCCACTTCTCGCCATAGTGCTTGGAGGCCAGCATCTTGTCTACCAACCGTTCATAGGCATCCGGCCGCGCATCGGCCACAAACTCGTCAACGTCGTGGGCCTTGGGAGGCAAACCGTGAAGATCGTAGCTTAGCCGCCGGATCAGCGTTCGCTTGTCGGCCTCAATGGCCGGCTTCATGCCTTTCTCGTTCAACTTCGCAAGAATAAAACGATCGACATCGTTCCTTACCCAGGCGGCCGTTGTTGAGGGAACCGCTACCGGCTTGACGGGCTGGAACGACCACCATGTTGGCCCTCCGGTGGCTTTGGATTTCTCCGGCCACCTGGCACCATCCTTAATCCATTCACGAATGACCGCCAGTTCGCTGTCCCTGAGCTTTCCTGTGGGCGGCATCATCGCCCGTCCCTTGCCCGTCATCATCAGCCACAGGCGGCTGTCGTCCACTTTGCCCGGCACAACTATCCCTTCAGCCAAGTCTCCTTGTTGATCCAGCCGCAACCCAGCCATCGCCGCCGCGCCGTGGCACGAGTAGCAATTCTTGCTCAGGATGGCCTCAGCGCGCTTGGGCAGCTCGGGGTCAGCGGCAAACAAGGCCGGCGCGATCAACAAAAGTTTCCACATACGGATAGGACGATTCTATAATCTGGTGAAGCCCGATGAAAGCCCTATCTTTGGTCCTGTGCGTCGCCTCGCTGCTCTTTGCCGCCGAGCCGGGAGGCAAACCCTTCCTGAACGAGATCCGGATTGAACGCCACAAGGCGGTTCCGATGCGCGACGGCGCAACGCTTTATGCCGACCTTTATCGGCCTGTGAAGGATGGCCGTTACCCAACGCTGATTGTGCGCACGCCCTACGGCCTGCAGCGCGACGGCATTCACGAGACGCTGATCAAGTTCGCTCAGCGCGGCTACGCGATGCTGTCGGTGGATGTCCGGGGCCGCTACGAAAGCAGTGGGTCCTGGGAGCCATTCCGCAACGAAGGCGTCGACGGCTACGACCTCATCGAGTGGGCTGCCAAGCAGCCTTTCTCCAACGGCAAGGTAGCCACACAGGGCGGCTCTTATCTTGGACACGTACAATGGGCCGCCGCCGCGCAGCAGCCCCCGAGTCTTGTGGCAATGTTCCCCGCCCTGGCCTCCACCAACATTTACGCCAACTGGATCACTTTCGGCGGGGCGTATCGCTTGAGCTTCAACTATGGCTGGGGCGTGGTGCGCATGCCCAACCGCATCATGCTGCCGCAATACTGGCACACCGAAACGTACACGCCCGAGGAACTGAAATACGACAACATCCTGTGGCATCTGCCGCTCAATACGGGAGACCTGAAAAGCGGCAACTCCGCCGTCCAACACTACCGCGACTGGCTGGCCCACCCCAACTACGACGCCTATTGGAAGGCGATCAGCGATGAAGAGCG
>JANXUM010000127.1 GCA_025356215.1 Bryobacter sp.
CGCCCGAAACAGCTCGACAAATTCATGCGGCCCAAGGTCTGTCGGATCCGGTCCGCGCTTGGGGTAATCGACCGCCCTGAACACCTTGCCGAATTTTCGGATATCGTCGAATCGCAGCACCCCAAGATCAAGCAACAGCCGCCCCCGCGTGTGCGGCCCCGTGTCTGTAGACGTCGTCAATTGCCCGGTCATGCCCAGATGGACAAACAACATGCCGTCGTCAAAATCAATGACAATGAACTTGCCGTAGCGGCGAACACTGCCAATGCGAAGGCCCGCGATACTCGGTGGAAAGACTCCTTCCGCCGACAGGACCGTGGCTCCGGGCAGAACCAATCGAAGTCCGCGGACGACGGTTTCCACTTCAGGTAATTCAGGCAAGGGACTCGATCTCGATGAACACCCGTCCGTTCTTGATGTGCGCCGGGTACTTGCGCAACTTCACCCTCGGGTCGAAGTCATACTCGCCCGTGACACAGTCGAACTCCCACCCGTGATAGGGGCAGATGACACGCCCGTCGGCGAAGTTGCCCGCGCCCAGAGGGCCATTGCGGTGCGGACAGATACCGTCAAGGACATGGATGGCACCCTCGTGATTGCAGACAACAAATGTCTCCATACCGACTCTTGCTTCCGTGCTTGTACCCACGCCCAAGTCGTCCAGTCGGGCCACCTCCACCATGCGCATAGCCCGAGACTAACATGCGCTTCAAAATCGATAGCCGACGTTTAGGTAAAGGTAGTTCAGCCCCACGCCATTGCTGAAGTGCTTCAGGAACTCGCCCGGGAAGATATGGCCGAAGCCCGCGCTGACGTAGTGCGGAGCGAAGGTGTAGACGGCGACAATATCCGCCTCCTCGCCGACATGCTTTCCGGCTGAGCCAGTTGAATCCCGATAGACGAGCGAGCCGTTGGTGAGGTACACGCCGTCGCGCGCCTCGGAGAGCCGCCAGCTTCTGACCGTTGCGCGCATGAGCAGCCGCTTGCGTGGAGCGACATCAAAGCCGGTCGCCAAATGGTTGATGTTCTGCCAGCCCACCTGATCTGCTAACCCGGTCTTCTCGTGCGAAGTGGGGTAGAGCTGATCGAATGTGCCGCTCTTGCCGTCGCCCGGGGTCTTGTCACCTGAGGCGTGGTTGTATTCAGCGATCCATCGCGGCGTCCACTTCGTCTGACTGAAGGTGTGGCGAAGCATGGCGTGTAGCGCGTTTGCCTGGATCGCGCTGGCCCCCACTGTACCGGCCTGGTGGACAAACTCTGACGAGTAATCGAAGCCGATAGGCAGCTTGCCAGCGCTGCGAAGACCCGCTACACGCTGGTCCAGATGTCCCGTACCGCCCGCGACATCCCCGCGGCCCGTACCGGTGCGCCAGAGGAAGTAAGGCTCAATCGCGATACCCGGAAGCGGGTTCGTCCATTTCAGGTAGGCGCCGTGAAGATTGTTCCCCTGGATGTGGTGCGATAACCCGCGTTGTTGCAGCGTCACGACTGCGGCGGCGAACAAGTCGAGCTGAAAAGGCCCCTGCCGCGCAATCAACTTGACTGCGTCAAAGCTTCTGGAGGTTGCGCCCCAGTTGCTGGCCCCGAGGATTCGCTCCTCGCCATAACCGAGTTCCTGGCGCCCAACGCGCAAGGCGAGCCGCCCCTTGGCGGAGTCTCCGAATTCGGTATACGCCAGCCGTAAGTCCGTACGGTTGGTAAAGGTCGCCGAGCCGGTCGGATTCTCCTTGAAGAAGATCCGCGCATCTTGCCCTTGAAAATTGATCATCCACCATGGCGTCGGCTGGAGCGTCAAGTTGACGCGAAGCCGGTTGAGCACCCAGTGGTCATCGTTATTGTCGTTGTAGCGCAGGGCACTGTAGCTCTCAACGCGAAAGCGATGTTCAAAACCAAAGCGCACCCACTTGGGCAATTGCTGGTTCAATACCTCGGACGGTGCCTGTGCATGCAGACAACTCCCAGCCAGTATCGCCGCCAAGGCTGAAACTACCAAAAGCGCCACCAAGGCCGATCCGGCTTCAGGGGCTGCCAGCTTTGGGCGTCCGTCAAATCTTGCCGGCAAAAGGCGCAGTCTTTCAGGTGGCGATCGACGCTCTCCCGTTCATCATTATCGATCTTACCGGCGAGGTAACGCCCAAGCGTCTCGTAGGGAATGTGCTTCTCTTCCATGCGCCGCCCTAGAGCACCGCCGATTCTTCGATGATCAGCTCTTTGCGATCCGCGTCCATGGCCGCCATTACGCCTAAAGGCAAGGTGATCTGGTCTGCCGTGTGCCCAATCAGAAGGCCATGAAAGACGGGTACTCTCACTTTTGCAAAAACGCGATCGAGAACCTCGCCAAGCGTGTAGTTGAACGTAATGCTGGGCTCAAACTGGCGCGGACCGCAGTCAACGCACTCTCCGATGACAATGCCCGCGCATTGGTCGAATTTGCCGGCCAGAGCCAACTGCTGTAGCATCCGGTCAATGCGGTACGGCTCTTCGCCAACGTCTTCGAGGAAGAAGATCTTGCCGCGAACATCCGGCTCGTAGGGCGTGCCCATTAGACAACTGACGAGCGTAAGGTTGCCGCCGATCAACCGCCCCTTGGCCTTGCCGCCGACGATCGTGCGCAACGGGTGGGCCGGCCGGAATGAGTTTCTCTCCGTCGGGTTGCCGAGCACTCCCATTGGCTTGTTGTCGATGGCGCGCTTGAACCAATTCTGAGAAAAGTCAGTGAAAGGAGAAAGGCCTGTTGGCCCGTGGAAAGTGACCAAGCCCGTCTTCTGGTGAATTGCCAGATGCAGACCGGTAATGTCGCTGTACCCCAAAAGCATCTTGGGGTTGCGGCGGATGAGATCGTAGTCCAGCCCGTCCAGCAATTGCGGTGTGCCATAACCTCCACGCACACACACGATTCCCTTCACTTCCGGGTCGGCAAACATCGCGTGCAGATCGGCAATGCGGGCGGGCACGCTGTCCCCGGGCTTAGCCTCGCGCTTGCCAACCTGCTTGCCTACTTTGGTTTTCCAGCCAAACATCTGCGCAGTCAGTTCCATCGTCGCAAGTTGGGTGGGATCGACGACGTAGGTGCTTGGGCTGATCATGCCCACCGTGTCACCCGGCTTGAGCGCTTTGGCCTTCAGCAGGCCCTGCGCGGACGTCGACTGCGCCGCTGCTGCGGCCGGGATGGCGGATACGAAAGTACGGCGATTCATGAAACCGCTAGGCTACCAATTTGTGAGGCTGCCGTCGGGACGGTGAAAAAGTTGGATCGGCTGATCGTGCTTGTCCACCTCCCAGAACATCTTGATTTTCGACGGATCGAAGGTCACTCCCAGGCCGACGCGGTTGTTTGGATAGAGCTTGCCGCCCCGGAAGTCGTAGCACTCAGGCAGGTAGTTCTTGTGGGGAAGATCCATACCCGCTCCCGTCATCTCCATCAGTACCGGACCGGAGAAAGTCGCGTTACAGTGCACCAGCGCGGCCTCGCCGATCGGGCCCGTAAAGTGTGGCGTCTGCCCCACGTAATGCGTCTCACAGATCGCGGCCAGCTTCATGTATTCGGTGATGCCTCCGCAGTTGGGAATTGAGACGCGGTTATAGTCGATCAGCCGACCCTCGATTAACTCATTGATGTCCCAGCGATGGCTGTGTTGCTCGCCGACGGCGATGGGAACCTTCACCATGGGGCGGAGTTGCTTGTAGACGCCATTGTTCTCGCTGCGGATGAGGTCTTCGCAAAAGTACGGTTCCAACCCTTCAATGAGGTTGGCCAACTTGACCGCGTCCGGAAAATCCAGTCGCGTATGGAAGTCGATCGCCCAGTCCCCCGCCTTGCCCACGCCCTCGCGCACTTGCTTGCAGTGCTCATGGGTTTTCAAGACCACATCGCGATTCTGAAACGCGTTCCCAGCCCCGGGGTCGGCCACCGAAGTGCGAAACGCCCTGTAGCCATATTCGACACAAGCGCGCGCCGTCTCCACGGTGGACAGCTTCTTCGGGTTGGGGAAGCCTGTGCAATAGCACTCGATGTGATCTCGCGATTGACCGCCGATCAGGTGATGCACAGGGACACCGAGCGCCTTGCCCTTTAGATCCCACAGAGCCAGATCAAGCGCACCGATCGAATGAGTCTTCTCGCGCCCCGCTGGGTAGAAGAGGCCACGAAACATTAGCTGCCAGAGGTGATCGATTCGGGTCGGGTCTTGGCCGATCAGTTGCGCCGCGAGTTGCTTGACGAGATCAGGGGAGCCGCCTTCGCCGATGCCGGTAAGCCCGGCGTCGGTTTCGATGGTGACCACGTGGAAACTCTGATTCACCATTGGGCGCGTGATCGGCGATTCGTAGTAGCGGATACGTGTGATCTTCATCCGCTTAAGTTCGGCATTTGCCTTGTCGATAAATGGACTGAACAGAGCGACCGCGCCAGTAGCGCTCTGGATGAAATTGCGTCTGGAGAGTTTCATGTCGTTCGGCCTTCTATGCTATACCTGATCTATTATGCGGAAGCTTGCAGCACTAGTCGCTTTCGCATTCGGACTCTTCGCGCAGTCTCCTGCCCCGTCGCAAACAACTCCAACCAACAGGCCTGAACCAAAGGGCCCCAGCGAAACTGGGATTCCCGTGTCCGACCCGTTGGTGATCGCGAAATGCTCTGGATGCCATAGCAAAGACGATAAAGGGAACTTGACCCGGATCTCCTGGGAGCGGGCGAGCCCCGAGGGCTGGCAGCAAGCGATCAAGCGCATGGTGCGACTGCACGGCGTGACAGTGACGCCCGATGAGGCCCGCAAGATCGTCCAATACCTCAGCGATGAGCATGGTCTCGCGCCGGACGAAGCTAAGTCGGGAATCTACTACTTTGAGAAGCGCCATCTGGACCAGGAAAAGTTTCCCGAGGCGGTTCGCGAAGCCTGTGTCAGTTGCCATCCCTATGCGCAGGCGATGAACTGGCGGCGCGCCCCCGAAGAGTGGGATCTTTTGGTGAACATGCATATCGGCTACTTCCCGGTGGTCGAGTGGAACAGCTTCCGGGGACAAGGGCAACGCGGTGGCGGACCGCCTCCGCCACCGGGCACCGACACTCGCACGCCGGTGGAGAAAGCCATCGAGCAGATGAAGAAGGACTTTCCTCTGCAAACCAAAGAGTGGGCGGAGTGGACAGCTTCGCGAAGACAGGCCAAGTTGGCGGGACGCTGGTTGATCAGCGCTTACCAGCCGGGCAAAGGACAGTTCACCGGAGAAGTCTCGGTTGAGCCCGGCGGCGCGCCCAATGAGTGGACCACACGCGCGACGATGACCAATGTTGAGAGCGGCGAGACACTCACCCGTTCTGGAAAGGGCGTCCTTTACACCGGCTATTCTTGGCGAGGCAAGAGCGACTCGAAAGATGCCGCGGATTCGAAGTCGGCCCGGGAAGTGATGTTGGTATCACGGGATCAAAACCAAATGGAGGGCCGCTGGTTTTGGGGAGCATACGATGAGTTTGGCTACGACGTGAAACTAGTGCGCGCCGAAGACCGCCCTGTGATCCTCACCACCTCGACGCAGGCACTGCGGATGGGCAAGACGACTAGCTTCAAAATCATTGGCGACCAATTCCCAGCCGGGTTGACCGTCCAGGATATCGATCTCGGCGCGGGAGTAACGGTCAAAAGGATCGTCAATCAGTCTCGCACCGCGATTGAAGTGGAAGTGAATGTTGCGGATAAGACTACTCTCGGCATTCGCGACCTGGCGGTAAAGCGCGTGGTTGCCCCGGGTGCCATGGCCGTCTACGACACGGTTGACTACTTGAAGACGGCAACGGACACGGCGCTCGCTCGGCTTGGCGGCGTAGCGTTCCCTAAAGGCTACGCGCAGTTTGTCGTAATCGCTTACAACCGAGGTCTGGATGGCAAAGCCAATACCGCTGACGACATCAAGATCGGTCCTGTCAAAGCCGAGTGGGCGATGGAGGAATTCCAAGCCGTCTACGGCGATGACGACACGGAATTTGTCGGCAAGCTGGACAAAACCGGCTTCTTCACTCCCAATGTGGAAGGGCCGAACCCGAAGCGAAAGTTTAGCCGCAACAACTACGGCGACGTATGGGCGGTGGCTACCTACCGGGGTGCTGACGCGGCACCGCAAAAAGACGGGAAGCCACTGACCGCCAAGTGCTATCTGATCGTCACCGTTCCTCAATACATGAAGTGGGATCAGCCAGAGTTGGCGCAATAAACATGCAGTTACAAGTCGCGGAATTTCACCAATTCGAGGCCGGGGGCAATCCCTTCCTCTACCTCGTCCCTAGCGGCGGCATCTTTGCCATGGATGCCCTATCGCAAAAGGCGGTAGCTTTGGTGCAAGAGCACCCGCAAGATCCCCTGGCTCTGCTGGAGGCGCTTGTCGCAGGCGGCGCGGCGCGCGAAGACGCCAAGGAATGCGTCGAAGATCTGGTGAGTGCCCGGGCGTTGCGTCCAGAAGGCGGCTGGCAGGACGCGGTGGAAGAGCCGCCCGCAAACTTCCCCTTGCAGACGCTGGTGATCAATCTAACCAATCAATGCAACCTGAGCTGCCAGTATTGTTATGAATTCGGCGAGGACAAAGTAGCGACCCCCGAAGGTAAGCCGAAGTTCATGGAGATCGAGACCGCCAAGCAGAGCGTCGACTTCCTGTTCAAGCAATCGCAAGGCAGGCGCGCCGCCCACATCACCTTCTTCGGCGGCGAGACGCTGATGAACTTCCCGATGCTCAAGCAGATCGTTGATTACTCACGCGAACAAGCCCGCGAGCATGGGATGTACATCGACTATTCGTTGACGACGAACGGCACACTCCTGCGTCCGGACATTATCGAGTACCTGGCTGAGAACGCAATCGGCGTGACCGTCTCGATGGACGGGCCCAAAGAGCTCAACGACAAGTTACGCGTGTTCTCCAATGGCAAGGGTAGTTACGACACAATCGTGCCCAAGGTGCGGGAGCTTCTCGCCAAGCACAAGTCCCGTCCCATTGCCGCGCGTGTCACACTCACCAACGGCGTAACCGACGTAATCCGAATCTTCCGCCATCTGAAGGACGATATTGGCTTCCATGAGGTGGGCTTCGCCCCCGTGACCACGTCGCCGGACCGCCTCTACGCCATCGGACCCTCGGGTCTGGACGATGTCCTCGCGCAATTTGAACAATTGGCATACGAGTACCGGGACGCGGCCCTGCGCAACGAACTGCACGGTTTCTCCAACGTCAGCGACACGCTGGCGGAACTCCATCAGGGCATCTCAAAGTCGCATCCGTGCGGCGCGGGCTTGGGGCTACTGGGCGTCGGTCCGTCCGGCGATATCTCGCCTTGCCATCGCTTCGTCGATAGCGACGAACACAAGCTCGGTCACGTCTCCGAGGGTCTAGACCCCGAGATGCAAAAAGCTTTTTTGGGCACCGGCCACATCAACACCAAGTACGATTGCCAGACCTGTTGGGCCCGTCCGGTTTGCGCCGGCGGGTGTTATCACGAGGCCTTCGTGCGCTACGGCGACACGGGCCACGCCAACTTACACTACTGTGACTGGATACGAGGTTGGACCGATCTTTGCCTGCGGATCTACGGCGAGATCGCAACCCACAACCCCGGCTTCTTAAACCACTTCGAACAGAGGAAAGCAGCATGAAGCATCTTCGCGCGATTAACAAGAAGGCGAGGCGCATTGAGGATTTTGTCGCCTCGACGGAGGGCGATTTCGTTGCCCTGCAACAGAATAACGCCGCGCAACGTCCGCACTACCCGATGGGTTGTTCGATCGTTTTTTCGCCCGGTTGGGAAGTGGATTCCACTGGCGGCACGGCTGGCCTTTGCCAGCCCGTTGAGCGCGACCTATACGACTGCTACATCAGTTGCTACTGGCCCGCACAGGTGCCAGACCATCTGAACAACTATCCCGATTGGACGTCGAAGTGCGCGACCGCGACCAAAGACTGGCGCAATATCGACTTGGTGTTTCCATAAACATGAACCGCCGCAACTTTCTCGCAACCGCCGCCGCCGCAGGCATCGCGTCGGCGCAGACTGCCAAGCCGGGCCTTCTCTTTGTCGGCGCGTGGCAGAAAAAAGTCATCATCATTGACGAGGCCACGAAGAAGCTGGCAGGCGAGGTTGAGCTTAAACTTGACGTTCCTCGTTCGCTCGCTTTCAGCGAGGACAAGAAAAAAGTAGTCGTACATTCCGCGATGGATTGCGGCTTTGAGATTATCGACATCGCCACACGCAAGCTGGAGCGCAGCTTTAAGCTCAACAGCGGCGGCAAGAAATACCGGCTCAGCGGCTTTGCATCCTCTCCTGACGACAAGAAGCTTTACACGTCGCTCTACAGTGTCGAGAAGAAGATCGACCGCTTTGAAGTGAACAAGCCCCAATGGGCGATCATCGACATGGAGGATGGAAAGTTCGAGAAATTTGTCGACTTGCCCAAGGACCAGGAATCGCGCGGCAATGGCCGTGGCGGCGGGTTGCGGGTTTCTCCCGACGGGAAGTTCCTGTACCAGTTCCGTGAGAACGTGTTGATCTATTCGACCGCCGACTTTAAAGAGGTCGACAAGCTCGAGTTGTCCAAACCGATGTTCCCGGGTATCGAGCGCGTTCAGATCGGGCCCGGCGATGACCCCCACGAGGAGCGCGGCACGGTCTTTGGATTCTTCAATTCAACCGATCCGATTGTGCATCGGTCCACATTTGGCTTCGCCAAGTTTGACTTGAACAAGCGGACTTTCGACTTTACACCCGTTGGTCCAACCACTGCGCAGACCCTTGGGCTGAGGTTGACTCCGGACCGCAAGACCGGCTACACGGTCGCCTTCAATGGAATGGGCGCGTCCCGCCGCTGCGAGTTCTGGACTTTCGATATTCCCTCGAAGCAATTAGTGAAAAAGCAGGAGTTCGACGGCCGCATTCGCTTTGAATTCTCGTTGTCGTCGGATGGCAAGATGGTCTATATCTACGGTGCCGGCAGCACGCTGGAGACCTATGACGCCTCCAACTACAAGTTGGTTAAGGACCTGGACGTCGGTGCGGACATGACCTCGAACATGCTTGTGTTGCCGGGATAGTTTCGGCACACATGGAAGTGGCGCTCCACATACGCGAGGCGGCGGAAGCCCGTTCCTCGATGAAGATCGGCGAGGCTTCAGGCTGGGAGCGCTCCTCCAAACTCGGATCATGGCTGGAAGCCGTCGTCCGTCGCTTCGGCGATATGCCGGTGGACCGGTTCTATCTCGGTACAGAGTTCTGCGAGAATTTGCTCCCCAGCCACGAGGCTGTGCGGTCACTGGCGGCGACCCGGTTGCCAATGACATTGCTCACTCCGTATGTTTCTAATTCTGGACTGCGCGATTTGCGCGAATTGTTTCAGTTGCTGCCATCCGAATCGGAGGTCGTTTTTGCTGACTGGGGTGTGTTGCAGGTGCTCCGCCAGGATTTTCCAGCGTTGGTGCCGGTGCAGGGTCGCCTTCTGAACAAGAGCCTGCGGGACCCGCGCGTTACGGGCCTCTACGCCATTGATGGCGCAAACAACCCCACCCTTGACGCAATGCGCGGCTCCAATCTGGACAATGCAAGCTATGCGAATTTGCTCGCTCGCTTTGGAGTCACTCGCGTGGAGATGGATCAGCTACCGCAAGGGAACAGCTATGACCTTGGCTCGGCAGATTTGATCGCCCATGTCTATGCGCCGTTTGGCTTCATCTCGACCGCGCGGTCCTGCCTCGCGGCTGGCCTCCATTACCGAGGTGCGGACAAATTTCAACCCGGGGCGCTCTGTCGCCACGAATGCCAGACCAACCTGCTGGCTTACTCCTATACGAACTCTCCGTTCGAGAATCGCGATCAGCAGTTTTGGCTGAAGGGCAACACTTACTTCTACACTCACACCGACGCCATGCTCGACCAGTTGTCGGCGAAGATGGAAAGTGGTAGCGTTGGCCGCTTAGTCTTTCAGCCGCGCGTGCCCATGGTGGAATCGTGAAAATCCTCGCCCCCATCCGCGAACGCGACGAGTTGGAGATGCTGATTGCATCCGGTGCCGATGAATTCTACTGTGGCGTGACGCCCAAGGAATGGCTTGAGCGCTATTCCGGTGCTGTGTGGCTCAATCGCAGAAGTCCAAAGGGCAGCGGTCTGGACAACGTCCAGGCGCTTCGCTCATTGTGCGACGACGTGCACGCTGCGGGGCGAGAGCTTTTCGTGACGTTAAACGGGCCGTACTATACCGCCGAACAAATTCCCCTCGTGCTGCGCCTCGGGCAGCAACTTAGCGAGGAGTGCGGCGTCGATGCGCTGATTGTGAGCGACATCAACCTAATGATGCGCCTCAGTGAAGCTCGACTTCACGCGAAGCTGCATGTCTCCAGTGTTGCCGCCACGCTCAACACCGAGGCGGTCCGCTTTCTTCTCAACTTTGGGCCCTCGCGCGTGATCCTGCCGCGCTCGCTGCGCCTTGAAGAGATTGCCGGCATCTGCGCCGACGTGTCGAAGGACGTTGAAATTGAAGTCTTCCTGCTGAACGACGGCTGTGCTTTCGAGGAAGGGTTTTGCGCCACGACCCACCATCATTCGGTCGGTGCCTTCTGCACCAGTCTGAGCGACATGCAGGCTGATTTTGAGTGGTATGGACCGCGCATGAGTTCACGCCGAGAGCGTTGGCTGCGGGCGAATCTGGACGACTATCGAAAGTGGATCTGGTACCTGAACGGCAACGGTTGCGGGTCGACAGCGAAGGGGCTGCCGTACGGCCCTTGTGGCCTTTGCGCGCTTACCGACTTACAGGCGATGGGTGTGGCGTCGCTGAAAGTTGTCGGTCGGGAAGCCTCGCCGTTCAAGAAGTTGGCGAGCGTCAAGATGGCGCACGACATTGTCACTCGCGTGCGCGCTAAACAGGACAAGCTGGTAGTCATTGAGCGGGCGCGATCCTTGCGGGCCGAGCCGGAACACTGCGACGCGGGATACATGTGCTACTACAAGGTCGGCGCGTGAGTGGGCTGAAACGCTTTGCCTTCTGCCTGCCCTATCTCAAGCCGCACTTCTCCGGTCTCCTCATCGTCGTCCTCATTAGCCTGGCCTCCACTGCGTTAAGCCTGGTTCAGCCGTACCTGACCAAGATGTTGATTGACGAGGCCTTGCTCAAGAAAGATATTCCGGCGTTACTTACCGTAGCGGGCTTAATGGTCCTCACGAGCATCGTCTCTTTCGGGTTCAATGTCGCGGCGGGATACCTGTATACGCGTATCTCCACCAAAGTCCTGTTCGCGATGCGGAGTGACCTGCTGAGCCACCTGCACCGGCTCTCCCCGCGTTTCTATGCGGAATGGAAGACAGGCGATATTCTCTCGCGCCTCAACAACGACATCAGCGAAATTCAGCGGGTGGTGGCCGACGCCTTGCTTAGCGTATTGGGCAATGTTGGGTTCCTGGTGGGCAGCGTGGTCATTCTCCTTGGAATGGATGCGCGCTTGTTTGCCGTCGGAGTGGCTGTGTTGCCCGTGGCGATTGGTGTTTCGTGGTGGTTCCGGCGGCTGCTTGTCGAGAAGGTTCGGGAAGTGCGCGAGAAGTCTGCGGACATCGGCAGCTTCCTGCTCAACACGTTGCTTGGCCATCGTGTGATTACAGCCTTCG
The DNA here is from genome assembly GCA_025356215.1 of Bryobacter sp. Lineage (GTDB taxonomy): Bacteria > Acidobacteriota > Terriglobia > Bryobacterales > Bryobacteraceae > Bryobacter. Next base: position 11,627 of record JANXUM010000127.1, read on the forward strand.
ACGCAACAGGACGCGAGGCCGCACAGTTTTCGTTGCGCAACAACGGCTATGTGGACGCGTTGTTGAAGATGCAGTTGATTTCCTACAGTGGCTCGGGGCTGCCGGGGTTGCTGCTGGCTTTATCCACCGCCGCCGTCTTCTGGGTTGGCGGGATGCAAGTGATCGCCGCGACGATGACGGTGGGTACATTGGTTGCCTTTCTCGCGTATCATACGAGGCTGCTTGCGCCGGTCCAAGGATTGATGGGAATGTATACGAGCTTGGTTACGGCGCAGGTCTCGCTTGAGCGTGTCGAAAAGCTATTTTCCGTGAAGCCTGAAGTGGTTTATCCCGATCCGGGCCGAAGCTTGGCGGAGCTTGGCGTCGACGTCGAACTGAGGGGAGTCTGCTTTTCCTATCTGACAGATCGCCCGGTGCTTGAAGACGTGAACTGGACGGTGAAGAGGGGCGAAATCGGATTGGTGCTTGGCCCCAGCGGGCGCGGTAAGAGCACGCTCGCCGATCTCTTGTTGCGCTTCTACGATCCGCGAGAAGGCACCGTTCTCATGGGTGGAATCGATTTGCGCACAATCAACATCCAGGCTCTGCGCAGGGCAGTTTGCGTTGTTGAGCAGTCGCCATGGCTGTTTCCCGTGAGTATCGCCGAGAACCTGCGTTACGGCGACGAAGGCGCCAGCGAAGAGGAACTGCGAGCGGCGTTGCGTAGCGTTGGCCTGGATGAAACGTTTGCCGATCTTAATGCGCAAGTGGGGGAGCGCGGTCTCGCCGTCAGCGCCGGGCAGAGGCAGCGTCTGGCCATTGCCCGCGCTTTGCTGCGCAAGCCACAAGTCATTGTCCTTGATGAGCCAACGGCGGCGCTGGACGAGGCGAGCGAACGCCTTGTGACCGATGGTTTGCGCCGTCACTTGCCGACAGCCACCATTATCGTGATTACACACCGGGTGAAGCTTCGCGAGATTGCCGATACGATATTGGACCTTGGATGAAGCGATGCCACTGATCGCGGTTCTGGACAGCGGAATCAATCCAACGCATCCGCACGTCGGCGGGGTTCGCGCGGGCTGGAACGCCAACGCAGGCGGTGTGGCTGAGGACTGGTTCGACCGGGCCGGGCATGGCACCGCCGTCGCCGGGGCGATCCATTCCCTGGCTCCGGCCGCCGAGCTTCTCGCGGTAAAGATCTTCGACCGTGGCTTGCGCACCAACATCGAAGCGATCGAACGTGGAATCGAGTGGTCGCTGTCGCAGGGAGCGGATCTGATCAACCTGAGTCTGGGCACAACCAACGCGGATCATGCCGAACGGCTCTCGGCTTGGGTCCGGCAGGGTGCGATCTGGATCAGTGCTGCGCGTTCTGGTGATGAGGACGCATACCCTGGCGCGCTCCCCGGCGTCATTGCAGTTGAGGCCGATAGCGGGCTTGAGCGGTATGAGTGCCGGGCTGTGGGGGAGACGCGTTTGGCGGGCAGCCCCTATCCGCGCCAAATTCCCGGTGTGGATCGGGATCGAAACTTAAGCGGTATCAGCTTCGCCGTGGCCAACGTCTCCGGCATCATCGCTTGCCACTGGGGGCGTCTGGCGGGAATGAGCGCGAAGCAGATGGTTGCCGAGCTCAGTAACCACTCGGAGTGGATGCAGGCTGTGCGATAACCGGAGCGAGCCCGTTTCGGCGGCAGTACTCTTCGAGGATGACGGCCGTGGCCGTCGCGCCGACGCGCGTAACGCCGAGCCCCCGCACGCGCAGCAGCGCGTCCAGATCGCGAATCCCTCCGGCGGCCTTTACTTGGACATTCGCAGCAGCGTGAGTGCGCATCAAAACCAGATCCTCATCCGTTGCACCAGAGCTTCCATAGCCAGTCGAGGTCTTCACCCAGTCCGCGCCGACTTCGTTACAAATCTCGCAAAGCCTGATTTTTTGCGCGGCGTTGAGGTAGCAATTCTCAAAGATTACCTTCACCTTTTGCCCCGCGTCGTGTGTGACCTGAACAACCGCGCCGATATCTCGATGGACGTAGTCCCAATCGCCCGAGAGCACCTGCGAGACGTTCACAACCATGTCCAATTCTTCGCCGCCGTCGGCGATCGCCTGCCGGGCTTCGGCAACCTTAATGGCCGTAGTGTGGCCGCCATGAGGGAATCCGATTGTGGTGCTGGCCTTGACGGTGGATCCGCGTAGGAGTTCCGCGCAGCGCTTTAAGACATACGGCATGATGCAAACGCTGCCGGTGTCGTAAGCGAGGGCGAGGGAGATCCCGCGTTCCAGAGCTTCCATCGTAAGCGTGGGGTTCAGCAGCGAGTGATCGATCATCTTGGACAGATCGATGTATGTGCGGGTTTCGGGGGCACTCATGGTGGCTAAGCCACCGAGTATAGCGAACGCGAGCTAGATGAGCCGACCCACGGCGGCACCCGGCGATTCCACGTACCCGAGGCGATTGAAGAATTCGTATGCGTCGCCACGATAGAGAGTCTGCTCATACCAGAGCGCTTGGCGGCCATCGAGAAAGCCAGTCGACGTGTTTAAGAGCCCCGCCGCGCCCGCTTTCATCCGCAGCAACTCCGCCTCGCGCCCGCGCACATTCACGGCACGGATCGTTTGCTCCGCGCCAGCGAGCGACAGAAAGTATCGCTCCCGCCAAAGCTTGTAGATCGACCCGCTCAGGTCTGTCTTGCGCAAGCCTGGACATAGTTTCGCAACAATGTGGCGGCGCTCAAAGATGACGGGCACGCCATCGGCGAGCCGCAGTCGCTCGACATAGATTGCCGGCTTTCCGTCCAGTTCTGGGATGCCTCGTTTGGAGCGTTCAAAGGCGAGTAGCTCGGTGGTTGCCTGCCGCCCGTGCGACTCAACCAGCGCAGTGAAACTGGTCAGGTTGCGCAGGTTGTAGTCGAGTGTGCCTGATCGTACGAATGTGCCGATGCCTTTGCGGAACTCCAGGCGACGCTCAGACACCAGCCCAGCCAATGCTTTGTTGGCCGTGATGCGGCTGACACCAAAGCGGCTGGCGACGTCGCGCTCCGTGAGAAAGCGATCCCCGTCCTTGAATTCCCCCACGCGCAATAGCTCGCGCAGCGCTTCATTCAGTTGCCGGTAGATTGGGCTTTCCACTTCGTTATTCTATGGGCTTTCGACTGGAATATATTGGAGTCTTATGATCGATTCATTCCGCAACATCGCACGCCGCTATTTTGGCCAAGCATTACTGAGCCGAGTTGGGGCCGCATCGCTGCCCGCGCTCGTGGGCGGGTCAGGTGCCGCTTTTGCGCAATCTGGGAAAGGGCTGACCCCAGGCGAGAACATTTACCAATCGATCGGCATCCGTCCGCTGATCAATGCCCGTGGCACTTTCACTATCGTTAGCGGCTCGCTGATGCTACCGGAAGTGCGGGAGGCGATGTCCGCCGCCTCCCGGCACTACGTACACATCGACGAGATGATGAACGCGATCGGCGTTCGCCTTGGTGAATTGACCGGGGCCGAGTTTGGCATGGTGACTTCGGGATGTTCCGCCGCGATCGCCCACGCCACCGCTGCTTGCGTGGCCGGCGGAAATCCCGACCTGCACATTCGCATCCCCAATCTGACCGGCTTTGCCAAGGATGAAGTGATTATCCCCAAGCACTCGCGGAACGTCTACGACGCCGCTGTACGGGGTGTCGGAGTGCGGGTCGTTGAAGTGTCGACCGTGCAAGAGCTTGAGATGGCGCTTGGCCCGCGCGCGGCCATGATTTACATCTATGCCGGGCCCAATGCCGAGACCGGGCCACTCGCGTTTGAGACGCTGGCACGCATTGCCAAGCAAAAGAATGTGCCCGTGATGGTGGACGCGGCGGCGGAACTATTGGACGTTCCCAACGTGCACTTGCAACGCGGAGCGACGCTGGTGGGCTACAGCGGAGGCAAGGTGCTGCGTGGACCCCAAGCCGCTGGCATCCTGATCGGCCGCAAAGATTTGATCCAGGCCGCTTGGATGCACAGCGCGCCGCACCATGGCTACGGACGCTCGATGAAGGTCGGCAAAGAGGAAGCGATGGGCATGCTGATGGCCGTCGAGATGTGGATGAAGCGCGACCACAAGGCGGAGATGAAACAGTTTCTATCGTGGCTCGGGAACATCGACGCGAGACTCAAACGAGTCGACGGCGTCACCACCAATTTGCGCGAGGCGCAAGGCTTGTCGAATCACACGCCGTACCTGGACATCCGTTGGGATGCGGCAAAACTGGGGATCTCGCGCGACGAGTTGATCAAGACTTTGTTCACCACCGAGCCGCGCATCACCGTTGCCAGCGGTGCCAACGGGATCACGATCGCGGCCTACATGCTGAGCCCTGGCGACGACAAGATCATCGGGGACCGCGTGGCGGCGGTACTGGGTGAGAAGCGCCCACCGCGGGCGACATCCGTGCCGCAGACGCCCACGACTGACTTGAGTGGCCGCTGGGACGTGAAGCTCGAATTCAACAGTGGGTCCACGGTGCACATACTGCACATCAAGCAAGACAAGACTCGCCTGGTTGGCACGCATCAAGGCGACTTTGTGGCGCGCGATCTGGGTGGCGTTATCGATGGCAATCAAGTGCGTTTTTCGAGCGCCTATAACGAGTCGCATGGAGACAGTCTCACGTATCGCTTCAGCGGCAAGGCCGAAGGCGACACGATGTCGGGCGAATTGGACATGGGCGAATACTTTACAGCTAAATGGACGGCGACGCGTCACACATATCGTGGCTAGATAGACTTGTAAAGAAGGAATCCCATGGCGCAAAATCCACGTACGCAAGACACCTACGACGCGATTGTAGTTGGCTCCGGGGCCGGGGGCGGCACCGCCGTCCAAGTTCTCATCGATAAAGGGCTGCGCGTCGCGCTGCTCGAAGCCGGGCCGATGCTCGACGTAAAGACAGAATTCAAAGAACACAAGTGGCCGTCGGACTACGATCATCGCGGGGCGGAGGAGGGCGGTGCGTCTTACTTCGGTAAGGGTAAGCCTTTCGGCTTCTTCTCCACCACCAGCGGCGGTTGGCAGTTGGATGGCGAACCCTACACCGTTGGCGAAGGCAGCCAGTTTCAGTGGTTCCGGTCGAGAATCATCGGCGGCAGGACGAATCACTACGGCCGTATGTCATTCCGCTTTGCCGAGTACGATTTCAAACCTTATGACAAGGACGGTCTGGGCACTAACTGGCCGATCTCTTATCAGGATATTTCGCCGTACTACGACAAGGCGGAGGAGTTCATCGGGATCTGCGGTACGCAAGAAAACGTCGCGTCCTGCCCGGACGGCAAGTTTCACACACCGCCGCCACCGAAAGTACATGAGGCGCTGATCAAGAAGGCCAGCGACAAGCTCGGAATCATCTGCATCCCGAATCGACGCGCGATCATTACCAAGCCGCTCAATGGGCGCGCGCCTTGCCATTATTGCGGACAATGTGGCCGCGGGTGTCAGACTGCTTCAGCCTATTCATCGTCGCAAGTTCAAGTCTTTCCGGCGATGAAGACCGGCCGCTTGAAGGTCTTCGATCTGGCCATGGCACGCGAAGTTCTGACCGACGGCAACGGCAAGGCCACCGGCATACTCTACATCGATAAGCGCACGCGTACGGAGCAGACGATCCGCGCAAAGACTGTGATTCTAGCGGCCAGCGCCTGCGAGTCTACGCGTATCCTGATGAACTCAAAAAGCCGGGAATTCCCGAATGGGTTGGGCAATGGATCCGGCTTGCTGGGCCGCTACCTGATGGACACGGTGGGCTTTGGCCTGTCAGGCTACGTGCCGGCGATGGAAGGCATGCCGCACTACGATACCGATGGCAACGGCGGGGCTCATCTCTTTATGCCTTGGTGGCTGTGGGATAAGCACAACACGCTCGACTTCCCGCGCGGGTACCACATTGAAATCGGTGGCGGCTATGGCATGCCGGGAGTAGGATCCTATCACGGGGCGGCGCGACGCTATGGTTATGGTGCGGACATGAAAAAGAATATCCGTGACGGCTACGGAGCCGCCATCGGGTTTGCCGGGCGCGGAGAGATGATTCCGAACGATCATTCTTACAGCGAACTGGATCCGAATGTCGTGGATCGCTGGGGCATCCCGGTACTTCGCTTTCACTTTAAGTGGAGCGACCACGAATGGCGCCAAGCGCGCCACATGGAAAAGACGTTTACCGACATCATCACCACGATGGGCGGGCGCGTGTCCGGCCTGAGTGCCGCCCAGCGCGAAGCGGACGGCATCTCTGTGCCGGGTTCGATCATTCACGAAGTGGGCGGGGCGCGCATGGGGACGTCCGCCAAGAACTCTGTGCTGAACGGCTACTGCCAATCGCACAACGTCAAGAACCTGTTTGTGATGGACGGGGCCAGCTTCGTTTCCAACCCCGATAAGAATCCGACACTGACGATCAACGCCCTTGCATGGCGCGCTTGCGACTACCTGGTGGAAGAAATGAGGAGGGGTAATGTCTAACTTCATCCCTGTTGAAGCGGTCGACCGGCGTGCCGCCATTCGAGGCATCGCGGCGGCATTGATCGCCATGGGCTCACTCGAAGCCGACGCGGCGGAGCACGTTCATGAGCAAGCCGCCGCCGAAAAGGCGAGTGGCGCGTACAAGGTCAAGGTCTTTGAACCGGGCGAGTTTAAGACCCTTGAAAGGCTGGCGGAGTTAATAGTGCCGAAAGACGACCGGTCGGGCAGTGCCCGTGACGCGGGCGCGCCCGAGTTCATCGATCTGCTCTCGAGCCAGAACGAAACTCTGGCCAATATCTTTCACGGTGGCCTGGCTTGGCTGGATTCAGAAATGCGGAAGCGATACCAAGCCACGTTCATTGCCGCAACCGCCGCGCAACAGACTGCGATGCTCGACGCGCTTGTCGCCGCCGAGCGTGAAGAGGCGGCCCGCCGCGGCGAGGAACTGGTGTACCAAAAGTCGGAGAAATATAAAGACTTCAGCGGCTACACGGTGAAGCGCTCAGGCGCACTCGGTCCCGGCGTCGTCTTCTTCGATTGGGTCCGGAAGATGACGGTTGATGCTTTCTACACGAGCCCAATCGGTGTTAAGGATCTCAATTACGTTGGGAACCGCGCTTACAGCAAGTACACCGTGCCACAGGAAGCGATGGACTACGCGATGAAGCGCAGTCCTTTCGCCTGATCCGATGGACGTTGAAGCCAGCAAGCGGCTGGCCGCCGAGCGCGCTGTCGAATTCATCGAGAGCGGCATGAACGTCGGCTTGGGAAGCGGAAGCACCGCCGCGTATGCGGTGCGGGCGCTGGGGCGGCGGCTTGCCGGCGGGCTCAAAGTTCAAGCCATCCCCACCTCCAAGGCCACTGAAACTCTCGCGCGTTCCCTCGGAATTGAGATCACCGATTTCGACCGGTGTCCGCTTCTTGATCTGACCATTGATGGCGCAGATGAGATCGATGGCAGCCTTCGGGCCATCAAGGGTGGAGGCGGCGCGTTTCTGCGGGAGAAGATCGTGGCTGAAAACTCGGTCCGAATGATCGCCATCGTCGACTCGACAAAGCTTGTGACTCGTCTGGGGGCCTGTAAGCTTCCACTCGAGGTGCTTCCGTTTGCCGAGCGAGTCGTGCGCGACCGCGTCGCGTCGATGGGGGCCAAAGTGAAGCTGCGCCTTGCCCCTGATGGACAGCCGCAACGCACCGACCAGGACAATTACATCCTGGACGCCCACTTCACCGAGATCGAAGAGCCAAGCCGCTTGGCGGACACGCTGAGCGCGATCCCGGGCTTGCTGGCTCATGGGCTGTTTCTGACCGAGATCGACGCGTTGATCGTCGGCACGGAGACGGTGGCCGAGCTTCGGCTTAGGCCTTGAAGCGATAGGTGCCCGAAGCCTTCAACCGTGCAATTGCCAGCAGATCGGCAAAGCTGCGCAGTCCGCTGGCAAGGGTCACTTTGCTGTCGTCGGCGTTAAACCAGCGGACGGAAATCTCCGCCATGGGAACGCCGTTCACCTTCGCGATCGCCAACATCTCCACATCGAAGCTGAAGCCGTCGAGGGTCTGCAGCGCGAAAATACGTCGGCCCGTCGGTCCGTGCATCAATTTGAAGCCGCATTGCGTATCTTGAATGGCCAAGCCGGTGGCCCCTCGCATAACGAGGTTGAAAAACCTTCCCGATGCCTCGCGCGCGAAGGATTGGTGCCGTCCAACCGCGCTACGATCGACGGCGCGGCTGCCGATCACGACACGGGCACCGGTGGTCTCGGCGGCCGCGCGTAATTTTGCATACTCCTCAATTGGCGTCGAGAGATCCG
>JANXUM010000144.1 GCA_025356215.1 Bryobacter sp.
AACTGGTGCGCTTCTACATGGAGCAGCCGGCAATCGGGACAGGGGCCGCGCACGAGTTGATGCGCGCGACCCTCGACCTGGCCATTCGGCTGGGATATAAACGCGTCATCCTCGGGGTCTGGGAAAAGAACTTCCGCGCTCAGCGCTTTTACTCGAAATGGGGCTTTGAGAAAACCGGCGAGAAAGTGTTTATGGTGGGCTCGGACGCTCAGACCGACTGGTGCTTCGAGCGCAATCTTTAGACGAGCCCGGCAAACTCGGCCAACACCGCATAGCGATCCTGATCGGGGTCCAGATGCAGTACCGGGAATTCCGGGTTCAGCGGCTCAAGGTCGATACTCACATGCGCCCACTCACCCGACTCATCACCGGAGGCGGGGCTGGACTTTGTAGACCGGTAAACCTTCAGTGTGTAGCGCTCACCGCCCGAGGCGGACTCGGAGCGATCCTCAACCAACACCCGTTTCCCATTGCGAGAACCCGCCCCAAATCGGCGGAACGCACACAGGCTCCCGGACGGCACCAGCGGCTCCATACTGCGGCCGTAGACCTCGCAGACAAACATGTCTTTGGACAGGCGCATACCAACAGGCGCCTCCACCCAATCGTCGATACGATTCGGGTCGGCAATGTGTTCGCCGAAGGCCCCAGCCGCCGAGCGCAGCGCATAGCGCGGCAGGTGCGTAATATAAGGCTCGATGCGCACGGGCACGTGCTCGCGGTAAAGCTGATGCAGCGTGAAATCGAGCGTGCTCGATTTCACCTCCGTCTTCACCTCAGTCCGGTCGCTCAAACGCAGGACATGACTAAGCGTGGACTCAAGGCTTTCCAACATCACTGCCGGACCCAGTTCGCGGCCCATCTGCTTAAGGTGCGCCTCCATCCCGGTCAAAATCTCAGCGTCTTCGGGGTCGGCAACCCGGTGCCAATCCCGGCGCAGTTTTACCCCCAGGCTCTCCGATCCCGGATCGTAGAGCAGCACCCCCGCGGGCTCTTCCGGCTTGCCGGGCAGTGCGAGATTGATTACAGAGAAAACCATGCAAGAAAATCCATGCCAGAAAAACCAGGCCGCCAAACAGATAACCAGCTTATCGGCTTCTCACCGGGAAGCGTTAAAGTTTCACTTTAGGGATTTGCCGGGTAATAGCCCGTACGGTAGCGAATCTTGAGCCCTGGGATGCCAGGAACATCCACGCGAATCTTGCGGAAGGCTTTGCGGTCGTCGGTAACGGACGGCGAGTAACGGATGATGTACTGCGTCGTGACCTCGCCCTGGATGGCCGCAACCGCGTTGAACATGCCCTTGGCCAACTCTGCCGCGTACTGTCCCGTGCCGACCTTCAGAGCGTAATTACCCTCGTCACTCGGCGTCGACAGATAGCCGGAGACGTCCTTGTACAAGCCCTCCAACGGGAACACGACGCGCCCGCCAGTGTCTTCGGCCAGCTTCAACAAGTTTTTCTCGCCTTCTTGCTTGAAGCCAAAAGCGACGGTGCTCATCCCGTAGATTGTGACCAAGTTGCGCTGCGCCAACTCGAGCACCTCATCGAGACCCTTCTTCGACGCCGAGTCGTGCCCATCACCGATGATGACGATGATACGCCGCGGCTCAATCGGTTCACCACGCACCAGCTTGCGATTCGTACAGGCCAAATAGAGCGCGTCGTAAAGCGCCGCACCGCCACCGGGCTTGACCGTCTTGATCTTTTCTTGAATTTTGTCGGCCGAATTCGTGGTGTCCACGCGCACCTCGGCCGTCGTTGAATAGGTGACCAAGTAGCCGGCGAACTTCTTCGGGCCTTCCTGCGGCAACAGCGCCAGTACCAGTTCCTCGGTCGCCTCGGCAAAAGTTTTCCAGTGCAGCCGGTTCAGGTTGCTCGTATCGAGTAGAAAACCGACGACAATCGGCTGTTCCCGCTCGGCATTGAAATAGGTGATCTTTTGCTCTTTGCCTTCGTCGAAGATCTTAAAGTCGCCTTGCGTCAAATCGCTGACAAACTTTCCCTTGTCGTCCGTCACGGTGATGGGCACGATCACCTCGTTGACAGAGATCGACAGGGGATTCTTTGTCGACAGGGTTTTCGTTGTCTGCGCGGCGAGCGAGCTGGAAAAAAAAGGAGCGCCGTTTAGCAACGCCGGTCCCGCGAGCATGAAGTGACGGCGTGAAGTCATATTGTTAAGAGACAACTTCTATTGTAACGGCGCTCAAGAAAAAAGGTTTCCCGCGTTTGGGGAAAGACTTGGCCCCTAGCGCTGGACGCGGCCAGAGCCGCCGCCCTTGACCAGACCCTCAACCTCTTCCCGTGTGAAACGGTTGAAGTCGCCGGGAATGGAGTGCTTCAGGCAACTGGCGGCGACGGCGAACTCCAGGGCCTCTTCGGGCGATCCAAGCGCCAGCAGCCCGTAAATCAATCCACCCGCGAAACTGTCTCCGCCGCCTACCCGGTCGACGATATGAGTGATGTCGTAGCGCTTGGAGACGATAAACTTCTTCCGGTCATTAAAGCAGGCAGCCCAACCGTTGTGCGAAGCGCTAAAGGATTCGCGCAAGGTGATCGCAATCGACTTCGCGTTCGGGTAGGTGGCCAGAACCTTCGCGCTCAGCCTTTCATAGGCACCGTGATCGAGCTTGCCCGAATGTACGTCGGCTTCGCTCTCGATGCCCAGCGCCATCTGGCAATCTTCTTCATTGGCGATGATGACGTCGGTGTGCTCGGCAAGGAGCGGCATCACTTCGCTCGCCTTCTTGCCGTACTTCCAAAGGTTCTTGCGGAAGTTCAGATCGAGACTCACCGTACACCCGGCAGCCTTGGCCGCTTTCACGCTGGCGATCGACAACTCCGCCGCGCTCGCGCTGATCGCCGGTGTAATGCCGGTAATGTGAAACCATCCCGCGCCATCAAACACCGTTGCGAAATCGATGGCGTCAGGCTTGGCGATGGCGATGGCCGAGCCTTCGCGATCGTATTGCACCTTGGCCCCGCGCTGGTTGGCGCCGTTCTCGACAAAGTAAATCCCAAAACGCCCCGCCCCGCGCACAACCTTGGAAACATCGACGCCAAAGCGGCGCATCTCGCCCAGGAAGGCGTCGCTGATCGGGTTCTTATCCGGCAGCACCGTCGTGTAAGCGGCCGGCCAGCCGAAACCGGCGACGCTAACCGCGACGTTCGCTTCGCCACCGCCAAAGGTGGCGACGAACTGAGGAGACTGCAAGAATCGCTCAAAGCCTGGAGGTGCCAGGCGCAGCATGATTTCACCAAAAGTGACGACGGGCTTCATAGTAGACAACAAACTTTTGAGTTTAACTCAGAAGCACCCAAGCGATGAAGACGAGCACTGCGGCAAACTCGCCAAACATAAGCGCCGTGCGCAAGGAATGAAAGCGGCGCCAAGCCTGCCGAGCCGAGTGCTCGGGGAAATGCGCCTCATGCGCGGCCAGTGCGTTGGCCCAGGCCGGGGGCGTTAGAAACGAAAACAGGTATGGGTAATCCAACCTCGTGGCATCGTATCCGGCGGGCAGACCGGCCGCCACTTCCTCGCGCACCCGGCGAAACGCGATCCGTTCGCGCAGCAAGGTCAACAGCACACCAGTATTGGCGGCCAACAAGAACATCATCCAGATGAAAATAGTTTGAATGCGATCCACGGTGAAACTTACTAGAATCATCACATGGAATCGGAAGCTCCTCCGCTCGACACGGCGTCTGAAACAGCGCTAACAGAAATTGCGGCGCCTGAGCCCTCGGCCCGGCCCGTGCAAACAGAGGAGCGAATCAACTCTGTCGACGTCCTGCGCGGATTCGCCCTG
>JANXUM010000153.1 GCA_025356215.1 Bryobacter sp.
CCAGTCCTACGCTCCGCTTCACAGTGTTCGGGTCGATGATGTATACCGTGGCCAGCTTTCAGGGTTCGCTGGAGGCGCTGCGCAGCCATCAGGAGATCACCCATTTCACACAATACACAATTGGCCATGCCCACTTAGGCCTCTACGGCTTCTTTTCGATGATCATGTTTGGCGCGATCTATTACATCTTTCCCCGGCTGACCAACAACGAGTGGTCTTCAGCCAAGCTCATCAAGATTCATTTTTGGGGTTCCTCTATCGGTGTCTTGAGTTACGGCGCCGGCCTGTGCTGGGCCGGTTGGTGGCAGGGCGCGATGATGAATGATCCGTCGATTCCGTTTCTAGATATCGTTCAGTACCTCAAGCCCTACTTGATCTTACGCAGTCTTTCAGGCACCGCGATGACTGTCGGCCACATCGCCCTTGCGATCTCAGTCTGGCGCATCTTGTCTCCTCATCATTTCCGAATGAGCGGTCCCACTCTGTTTACCACCGAGCGGCCTCCGTGGAAAGAGTTCGTCAACGAGCAGCAGCGCCGCCAACAGGAGGTGACCCAGTGAATCGCACTCCGCTGGTCATTCTCGGCGTCATACTCACCATCGCGCTTTCGCTTTCCGGCCTGGTGTTGGTACCCAATTGGCAGTTTCAAGACCATAAGCCGGTCGTGAACAAGCTGGCCGCCACTCAATATCCCGCCCCCTACACTGGCGCCGTCTTGCACGGGCGTGAAGTCTACGTGGACCAGGGATGCCTTTATTGCCATACCCAGCAGGTCCGGCCCAAAGGCTACGGAGGCGACATCAAGCGAGGCTGGGGTACCCGCCGCACCGTCGCCCGCGATTACATGTACGAGTTTCCGATCCTGCTCGGCACCAATCGTACCGGGCCGGACCTTGCCAACATCGGTGCCCGCCAACCCTCTCGCGATTGGCACGGCCTACATCTATACAACCCGCAAATCACCTCTGCCGGGTCCATCATGCCTCGCTTTGACTATCTCTTTCGCACGGTCAAAGCGGGCGACCCGCCTCCGAAAGGTGCAATTGTCCTTCCTCCGGCCTTCCAGTCCGAGGGGACGCACATTGTCCCAACCGAGCGTGGGGAACAGTTGCTGGAATATCTGCGCGCGCAGAACCGAAGCTTTCCTCTTCCGGAGGCGAAACAGTGAATCACGATAATGAGCACTTGCCCGATCGCATCCTCTCTATGCACGAACAGTCGGTTCGCGAAATGGAAGAGCCGCGCGACGGAGTCTCACCCACTCCGGTGTCCTTCCTTTTGATGTGCTTTGTACTAACTGCGTGGGGCGGTTATTACATTGCCGACAATCCTGGTAACTGGTCCGGTACGGAATACAATCCCAAGCCGGCTAACCTCACTGCGGCAGGCCCGGCAGTTAAAGAAGATCCAATGGTATTGGGCAAGCAGATTTTCAATGTCTGCGCGCAATGCCACCAGAGCACCGGCGCGGGAGTTGCCGGCACCTATCCTCCCCTGGTGGGCAGCGAATACGTCACCGGCGACCCCTCCCGCTTCTCGGCCATCCTCCTCAACGGTCTCAAGGGGCCGATTACGGTCAACGGGGTCGTCTATTCGGGAGAAATGCCCGCTTGGCGCGACCTCTATAGCGATGAGGAACTCGCCGCCGTTATGACTTACGCGCGTAATTCCTGGGGCAACAAAGCGCCCCCGGTCCCCGAGGCGATCGCTACTAAAGTCCGGGCGGACCTGCCTGCCGGCGCGCCCGCGTTCGCGGGACGCTAGGCCATGGCCATCGCTGCGGACATCTGCGCCTGCTTCGACCCACGCCCCAGTTCGGGCGCGTGGTGGCGGCTCGGTGCCGCCGCCTTTCTGGCGGTCAACGCAATGGTTCTGGGGCTAGCCGTTAACGGACCCGATGTCTCAGCGTCCGAGCGCCTGACGCTGTCGATCGCCACTGGTTGCGTATCTCTGGGTATCGCGATCCTACTTGGCGGCGAATTGATGTTGGCCGCCTGGACTGAGCTGCGCGGCGGCCGTCTCAGTCTTGAAGTTCTGTTTCTTGCCGGGATCGGGGGCAGCTTCGCCGCCAGCCTCATTTCATTACTTCAAGGTGTCGGCGGAACTTACTTCGATGTAGCAGGCCTCCTACTTCTTGTCTATTCGCTGGGACGGGAAGTTGGACGCTACGGCCAGCAGCGTCTGCTGTCGCAAGTCGCGCAGCCCGATGCCGCCTCCTCAATCCAAGTTGGCTCACACTTTCAAACTCTTCCGGGTCAGCCGATCCTGGCAGATGGCCGCATACTTCGCGGGACGGCGCTCCTGCGCAATCAAAGTCTGAGCGGCGAGTCCTTCGCCCAGTCTCGCGGCCCGGGAGACCACGTTCAAGCCGGATCGTTTCCGCTTGACGCGTCGCTTTGGATTGAGGCCACCTCAACGCCTCAAGATAGCGAAGTGGAGAAGATGCGCAACCTAATTGCGGCGCGATTGCTGCGCCCCGGGCCCACGCTCGCCGCCGCCCAACACGCTCTTCGCTGGTTTGTTCCAAGCGTCGCCTCGGCCGCCGTCGGTACTTTCGTCTGGCACTTACAAACGAATGACTGGCCCGTCGCGCTCAGTTACTCAATGTCGGTGCTAACGATCGCTTGCCCCTGTGCGCTCGGCTTTGCCGCGCCGTTAACCGCCTGGAGCGCCATCGCCCGTCTTCGTCAGACAGGCATTCTCTGCCGCTCAGGCGAAGCCCTAGAGATGCTTGCCGAAATCGATACAGTGGTCTTCGATAAGACGGGCACACTTTCTCAGCCGGAGGCATGTCGGGCCCAGTTGAGTTTCGAAGTCCCCTGGGCCGCACGCGGTCCGCTCCTGTTGCGTCTCCTCTCTGCTGCCGAACAAGCAAGTGGCCACCCCATCGCTCGCGCCATGGCCCCGCTGTGGCAGGGCGTCACTCCCGCTGCGCTGGAGTCAATTCAACTGTTGCCTGGCCGTGGCCTGGCCGCCGAGGTTCTTGACGACACGGTTGCCTACCAGTTGGAAATCACGCTCACACCCAACCCCTCCCGCCACACCATCGCCATCCGGATTGACAGCCAACTCGCCGCCACTGTGTTTCTCGACGAGGCCCTACGGCCCGCCCTCGCCGATACTTTCGATGACTTGACCGCCGATCGCCTCCGCCTCATTCTGTCCACTGGCGACGGGGCCGCGCGCGCCGCTCTTGTGCCCATTGAGGATCGCTACGTCTCGCAATCCCCGACCCAAAAATTGGCCTTGATCGATGGCCTCAACGCCGCTCACCACCGCGTCCTCTATCTTGGGGACGGCCTCAACGACGGCCCCGCGATGGCCGCAAGTTATGTCGGAATGACCGTAACCACGGCAGCCCCAGCCATTCAAGACGTCGCGAGTTTTCTCTGTGTCAATCCGGATTGGCGCGCTCTACCCGTCGCTTTGCGCATCGCCCGTCAAGCCGTGCGCGCATTGCGGCGCAACATCGCAATTGCCTTGATTTACAACTTGGCGGGCATGGCGATCGCCGCCACCGGCTTACTCAATCCAGTAACTGCCGCACTGATCATGACCGTCTCCAGCATCACGGTCATCTTGATGGCCCTCAACGTATTGAACCTCGAGGTGAGCGGTGAAGATCGCGTTTTGGTTGATTAGCGTTGCGCAAGTCGCTTTGCTCGCCATCCAGCACCCCGCGCCGCCGCAAGTGTTGTTGGCTTCCGTCTTATTCGCGATTGCGATTTCGATGCTTTGGCAGGTTCGAATGCTTTTGCCAGCTCACGCCGACATGTTGCTGATCATGACTGCCTTCGGCGGTTTCGGGATGGCGGCTGGCGGTTACGGACAACCAGCTTGCCATAACTCCTTTGCGGCACAACTGGGTATGCTCGTCGCGTCACTTCCGCTTTCGCTTCGTTATGCGCGCTGCTTGCAGGTGCTGGGACGCTATCGGCTCCTTGCGGTGGATGTTGCTGGCATGCTGATCGGCATGGAAATCAGTCATCGCCTCGCTAGCGGCGCAGGGCCTTGGACGATGCATCTGGCCATGCTTTGCGGGATGAACCTTGGCATGGGGCTCCGCTTTGCTTTGCCGCTTGGCCGCCTTCCGGTGCCAACCCAGGCTCCTGGAGCGGGATCAGTCCGAGTAAGTGGAAGCCACGGTTGATATCGAGGTTTGCTCCTAAACATGTATTCCGCTTTCGCCAGTACGTAGGGAGTTTGGGAGTTGTTCAGTGCCAAGCGCGCTCGAGCAGCGCCCGCCCAAATTCGGGATCGCCAAGCTTGAAAAATGAGCGGCATTCCCCAAGGTGATCGCCGCCGCCTCGTTCTTGGCGGTCTGCCTCCGCAGCAACTTTGAATCCTTCCGCGTCGGCGAGCCTATGTCCCGCAGCGTCGATGGTCGCCGCCGATTTCCCCGCAATGGGGTCCGAAGGAGTGTTTTCGATCAGCCACAAAATGTGGTTTCGCCTTGCGTTGATCGCTTTGGTCGGATTGAGCGTCGGGATTCGGGCCGCCCGATCGTTTGGATTGTTCCGAAGTGTGACTTCGAATTGCAGCGCTTGAGCTGCTGAAGTTTTTGCCGGAAAAGGCTGTGTGGGCACCGACGGAGCGGCGAGTAACAGAAAGCCGATCAGGCGTCTCATCATGTCGGAGTGATCGGCACATTCAGCTTCGGTGTTTATAAAGTCGATTTGCACGGGTTCGCGCAACTGGCTTTTCAGGCTTGCATTCGTGCTCTGCCTTTTCTACAATGTAGAACGATGAAGGCAGCCGCTAAGCGCGAATTCCTGGGAGACTTCGAGCAGCTCGTCATGCTCGCTCTCCTGCGCCTCGACGCTAACGCCTATGGCATGCGCGTCCGCCAGGAGATTACCGCCCGTACCAAGCGGGAGGTGGCGATCGGTGCCGTCTACACGACACTGGAGCGCTTGGAGGCCAAATCTATGGTTAGCTCGACAACGATCGAGGCTGGCGACGGCACACGCGCCAAGCGGGTCTTTCGGCCCACGTCCCGCGGTCGCCGCGCCCTGGACGCTTCCCGCGAAGCGCTGGCCAGCATGAGCGACGGACTCAACCTTACCGGAGCCGCATGGAAAACCAACTAACTCCTCCGATTGCCGCACGCCTGCTCCTGCGTCTTACAGCGCCGTCGCGCGTATATGCGGAAGTTGCCGCCGACCTTGCAGAAGAGTTCGCCCAGTCGCCCTCGCCGCGTTGGTACTGGGGACAAGTTCTTGGGTCGGTGCGTTACTGGGCCGCGCCGCACCTCGAAGCGGCAGCCCTCATCCTGGTCGTTGGCCTAATTCTTCCAGAGCTTTTGCTGGATGTCGCTTGGACCTATTGCGCCTCCAGTGTCCCGCTGAAGATGTCGCTCACCAATCCGCCGCTTTATCTGCGGCTCGCGCTCTTTCTGCCGCCGATTCTCGCGCTACTCGCGCCACACAAGGAAACCACATGAAATACGTCCGTTGGACCCTGCTCACCCTCCTCGCGCTTGTTTCCGCCGGCGCGGCAACGCTGTTCATTATGGGTCTTGGAAAAGACTCCGGATCGATGACGAACCGGATCGAGATCAATAGGCCCGTCACCCAGGTCTGGTCTTACATCGACGACTTGGATAAAACCAAGAAATGGGTCAGCTCTTTGAAGGAGATCAAGAAGCTGACCCCCGGTAACAAAGGTGTCGGAGCAAAAGAGGTGTGGGTCATGGAAGATCAAAATAACGGCGGACAAACGATGGAGATCTTCTCTGAAGTGACGGCAATCGAGCCTTACAAGTTTGTGTCAGTCAATCTCGACGACAAGAAGTCTTTCACTGGCACCGCCAGTTATCGCTTTGAAGAACTAGGCCCCAACCGCACGGAGCTCATCGTTAGTGGAAGCTACGAGTTCAAAGACGGGGTGGCGAATTTCCTCAAGCCCGTGATCATGCGCATGGCCGCCGGCAAGATGCAGGGCGACCTCGCTAGGCTTAAGGCGAACGCAGAGCGCGAATAGGCGGCCATAGGTGGACCTCTCCCGGCGTCATCTCCTTCACTTACCCGTCGCCGTTCGTTAGTTGACATAGTTACGTAGAGCCGCGTCTTGATGACGTCGAATTGGGCGAAGAGAAATTGCGCTGTCTTGACTGGTTCGGACTGGCGGGAGCCCTTCGCTCTTGAATATAGGTCCGATCACACTTTTCGGGTCCTCAATGGGTTGGCCGCCAAGCAGCGTATCGGCGGTCATCAGCCCAAACAATTCACGCCCCTAAAGTTCGGGCCCGAAAATCGATT
>JANXUM010000188.1 GCA_025356215.1 Bryobacter sp.
CTTCGAAGGCTCGGGCGTACACTTCAAAGAGGTCAAGAAACCGCGCCCCGGCCATGCCGACCTGATCGGCTGCATCAAGTACGACTTCGATGACGCGCGATACATTCTGGAGCGGGCCAGCGCCCGCGAGACCACGGCCCGCGTGGCGGTGGGCGCACTGGCCAAGGCTTATCTGGCAGAGTTCGGCATCGAAGTTTTGAGCCACGTCGTCGGTGTCGGTCGCGAGACCTCAACCTATGACGCCACATGGGACGAACTGGTTGAGCTGAGCAGGAAGGACGAAGTGCTGCTGGGCTGCGTCGACCCCGAGACCGAGCAGCGCTTTAAAGCCGTCGTCGACGAGGCCTATCGCACGGGCGACACCGTCGGCGGCATCTTCGAGGTACGCGCGCACGGCGTCCCGATCGGCCTTGGCTCGCACATTACCTGGGATTCGCGCCTGGATGGCAAACTGGCTCAGGCCATCGTTTCGATGCAGGCGGTCAAAGGGGTCGAAGTGGGTTACTCGCTCGAAGGCGCGCGCAGCTTTGGCAGCAAGGTGCAGGACACGATCCACTACGACAAGCAGGAGCACAGCTTCTTCCGCGGCGCCAACCGGGCTGGCGGTTTGGAAGGTGGCATCACCAATGGGCAGGATGTCATCGTGCGCGGCCACCTGAAGCCGATCTCGACGCTGCGTCGGCCGCTGGAGAGCGTCGACCTGCCAACCCGCGACCCCGCCTTGGCCGCTTACGAACGCAGCGATGTGGCCGTCATCCCCGCCGCCGGAGTGATCGGTGAGGCAATGGTGGCGCTAGTTTTGGCTCAGGCCATGATCGAGAAGTTCGGCGGCGATTCGCTTCGCGAAGCCAAAAGGAATTACGCCAACTACCAAACGCAGGTACGCGAGTTTTAGATGATTTATAAGATTGTGAAATACCCCGATCCGGTGCTGGAGCAGAAATGCGATCCGGTAGGCGAGGAAGAATTTGGCAAGAGCGAGTTAAAACAGTTTGTCTCCGATATGTTTGCGACGATGTATGCCGCCAAGGGTGTCGGATTGGCCGCCCCGCAAGTGGGCATGAAGAAGCGCATCACGGTCATCGACCCCTCCGCTGGCGAGGACCCCGCCCAGCGCCTGGTGCTGATCAACCCTGAGATTGTCGCCAAGGAAGGCAAGCTGATTGAGGAGGAAGGCTGCCTCAGCATCCCCGGCTTTCGGGAGCCGGTGACGCGCGCGCAGCGGACAACGGTGAAAGCCCAGGATGAGCATGGCCAGTGGTTTGAAGCCACCGGCGAGGATTTGCTCAGCCGGGCCATCCAGCACGAAAACGACCATCTGGACGGCGTGCTGTTTATCAGCCGCTTGAGTCCGCTCAAGCGCGACATGATTCGCCGCAAGATCCGCAAACTGCAGAAGGCCGGGGAGTGGGACTAAGGACGATTTTCCTCGGCACGCCGGCCTTTGCCGTGCCCAGCCTTGAGGCGATCGCGGAGGCGGGATACAAGCCCGTCGCCGTCTACACCCAGCCCGACCGCCCCAAAGGCCGCGGGCAGGAAGTGGCGATGAGCGCGGTCAAGACCGCCGCGTTGGCGCTCGGCATTGAAGTCCGCCAACCCGAGCGCATTCGCCGTCCAGAGATTGTCGAAGAGTTGCGCGCCCTTGCCCCCGATCTGATGGTGGTGGTGGGCTACGGCCAGATCATTCCCCAAGGCATCATCGATATTCCGCGTTTTGGCATCGTCAACGTGCATGGATCCTTACTGCCCAAGTACCGCGGCGCGGCACCGATCCAGTGGGCCATCGCGCATGGCGAGCACACTACCGGAGTCACCACGATGCAGATCAACGCCGGGCTGGACACCGGCGACATGCTATTGAAGGCAGCGACCGAAATTGGCCCTGATGAAAACGCGACGGAGCTGGGCGAACGCCTTTCCATCATGGGCGCGAAGCTCCTGATCGACACGATTGCCGACTTGGAGAGCGGGAGTTTGGCCGCGATCCCGCAGGATGATCGCGAGGCAACCCACGCTCCGATCTTAAGCAAACAAGACGGCGCCATCGATTGGTCGTGGCCCGCTCAGGTGATCCACAATCGGACGCGAGGCCTTTACCCGTGGCCGGGCACGATGACCCAGTTCCGCGGCCAGACCTTGCGCATCGCGAAAACCCGGGTACTGGACGAGAGCACAGACCAGGATGCCGCGCGCGTAATCGGCGCCAAGGGCGGGCTGCTGGTGGCTTGCGGGCAATCGACCGTGATCGAGTTGCTTGAGGTACAGCAAGAGGGCCGCAAGCGCGTATCGGGCAGCGACCTGCGAAACGGCCTTCGAATCGCCGACAATGAGATTTTAGGAGACTAAGTGAGCATCGAGCTACCCCTTGGCTATCAGTACAGCGCCGTCTATGCGGGCATACGCAAGACAAAGAAGGATGACCTCGCACTGATCGTCAGCACGCCCGCAGCCAGCGCCGCTGCGGTCTTTACGCAGAACCTGGTGGCGGCGGCCCCGGTGGTCTTGTCGCGCGAGAATCTGTTGGCTTCGGGCGGTCAAGTGAAGGCTCTGCTGATCAACGCCGGCAACGCCAACTGCGCCACTCGCACTGGGGCCCGCGTGGCCGCGGCCAGCGCCAAGGCGACGGCCAAACTGGCGGGTTGCGGCCTGAACCAGGTGCTACCCAGTTCGACCGGCGTGATTGGCGTTGAGCTCGATGCCGGCAAGATCACCGGCGCGCTCCCCGCCCTTTTCGCGGGCCTGGAAGCCAACCGCTTTGAAGACGTCGCCAGCGCCATCATGACCACCGACCTGGTGATGAAGACGGCGCACGAGAGCGTCGTCTGCAAGCAAGGCACGGTCCGCATTGCGGGTATGACGAAGGGCTCCGGCATGATCCAGCCCAATATGGCGACAACGCTCGGCTACGTGATGTGCGACGCGGCCATTCCCGCCAAGCAACTGCGGGGGATGCTCAAGCGCGCAACTCAACTGAGCTACAACCGGCTCACCGTGGACGGCGACACGAGCACCAACGACACGGTGATTCTGATGGCCAATGGGGCGAGCGGCGTCCAGCCCAACCCGGCAGAAATCAAGCTGATCGCCGCCGCCGTGACGCGCGTGATGCAGAGCCTGGCTGCCCAGATTGCCCGCGATGGCGAGGGTGCCAAGAAGCTGGTGCGGGTTCTGGTGAGCGGGGCAAAGTCGGAAGTTGACGCCGAGAAGATCGGGCGCGCCATCGCCAACTCGCCGCTGGTTAAGACGGCGATCGCCGGGTCGGACCCCAACTGGGGGCGCATCCTGTGTGCC
>JANXUM010000202.1 GCA_025356215.1 Bryobacter sp.
GTGAGGCCGAGCTCTTCCATCATCGGCTTGGACCATTGGCGATGGACGACGTCGAAGACGCCGGTGCCGGAGGCGTCCGACACGTCTTGCCCGAGTTCCCCGCAAAGCTTGAAACGGACGTAGTCTTTGGGTAACAGAACGGTGCGCAAACGGCTGTAGGATGCGGGGTCGTTGTCACGGACCCAGAGGAGTTTGGGCAGGGTAAAGCCTGTGATGGCGGGGTTGGCAGTGAACTGCACGACTCGATCGCGACCGACGCGGGCGTGAATGGCGTCGACTTGGGCTTGACTGCGCTGATCGCACCAGATCAGACTGGGGCGAATGACTTTGCCGTCGGCGTCCAGCATAACGAGGCCGTGCATTTGCCCGGAGAAGCCGATGCCTTTCACCGAGTCGCCTTCGATGTTGGCTTGGGCGAGAACGCCACGAATGGCGATTTGGGAGGCGCGCCACCAATCGTCCGGGTCCTGTTCGGCCCAGAGAGGTTTTTCCATGCGCATTTCGGCATGGGCTTCTGTGCAAGACGCCACGATCTTGCCCGCTTGATTGAGCAGCAACGCGCGCGTGCCGCCGGTTCCGATATCGATTCCTAGCCAGTGCATGTGATTACGACTTTCGCGATGGTATCAGGGACGGTCTTTCTGCGCTTGAAAAGGTAGATAGGCTGCGCCATAAAGACCGGCTTGGCCGCCGAGCTTGGCCTTCTCGATACGGGTCTTGGTGTTGCGGAAGGTGAAGCTGCGGCGTTTGACTTCGTCCATCATGGCGGGGGCAAAATAATCCCAGGCCGGGAGCGGGCCGCCACTTAGTAAGTAAAGCGGAAAGTTAAAGGTATTGATGAGAGTGGCGAGAGCGACGCCGAGGGCTTCGCCCATGGAGCGGAAGATTTGCTGGGCTTTCCAATCGCCGGCGACGGCGAGTTTGTAGATGTCCTCGGCGGTTGGATTTGGGTGATTGGTAACCTTCATCAGCTCGGCGGTGCAGGTGATGGCGGTGGCGGAGGCGTGTTTTTCGAGGCAGCCGACGTTGCCGCAGCCGCAGGGGTTGCCATTGGGAACGACGGTGATGTGGCCGAGTTCGCCGGCCATGCCTTCGCGCCCGTGCATGACGCGGTTGTTGTAGATGATGCCTCCGCCGATGCCGGTGCCGAGAGTGAGAAGGACGAGGTCGTCGACGTCGGCGCCAGCGCCGATCCAGCTTTCGCCGAGGGCGGCGGCGTTGGCGTCGTTCTCAAGGATGACGGGGGCGCCGAGGCGGCGCTCGATGTCGTCGCGGAGGGCAAAGCCTTCGAGGAAAGCGAGATTATTGGATCCGACGATGATGCCTTTGTCGATGAGAATGAAGCCGGGAACGCCGATGCCGACGCCGGCAAAGCGGCCTTCGGTTTGTTTGGAGCGGAGTTCCTGGATGCAGTCGACGAGTTCGCCGATAACGTGGTCGCGGCCTTTTTCGGGACTGGTGGAGGCGCTGACCTGGGCAAGGATCTTTCCGTCCTGATCGACAGTGGCGGCGCGAAGGTTGGTGCCGCCGAGGTCGACACCGATGGAATATTGAGTCACGAGATTAGGCTATCAGGGGGTGAGTGGCACAAGGGCGGCTAGGCGTCGGAGAAGTTGTGCTCACCGCCGAGTAATTCGCGTTTGCCCAATGCGATTTTGAAACTCCATCCCGCGATCAGAAGGAGCAAGGCGATGGCGAGTAAACCGTTTGGCGCCCACCAGGCGGCGAGGTTGAGTCCCATCGAAGAGACGGAAACCAGGTTGAGGAAGAACATGGTTGACATGGTGGCAATGACGCCGAAGCGGAGCATGATAAACAGGATCGCGGCGTAAACGAGAACGTAGACGGCAAAGATGGGCAAGCGATTGGAAGCGTCCACGACACTGCCTTCAATCAAAGGCAGAAGAAAGGCCCCGACCGTTGCGGCGAGCCAGTCCCGGCGAAGTAAAGTTCTGGCACCGAAGAGGAAAAAGAAGCCAATCAAACCCAGTGTCAGGCACTCTTTGAGTCGACTAAAAATGGCGGCTACCAAGCCCCTGGTGCCTTCAACGGCGATCAAAGAGCCCCCCATCGTTGGCCCGTCCACGTCGACGAGCAGGAAAATCCGGAGGGTGAAGGCCGCCCAGAGCGCGCAGCCCGCAGCACAACCGATCAATACATGGGCGGCCACTTTGGGGTCGTTCCACTTGCCGGCCAGGACGCGATTCCAGGTGACGATCGAGTGCGGCCATTTGGCGCGCAGGGCAGGCTCAAGTGCCAGATATAAAACCCACAACATTCCAGCCGGCAAGAGCTCTTGCTGGACGGCGGCGATGAATTGACCGAGCATAGCCGGCTTTGGCGTGCCATGAACGGTGGCCGCCCAATATCCCAAGCCAACGGCAAAACGGGCAATTGCCACGCGTAACGCACCCTTGCGATCCGCGCGTCCCCGCTTCCAGTTCCGCAGGGCCAGCAGCGGGGCGAAGACGAGGCCCGCTGCAAGTACCACGATTCCCAAAATGTCGCGCACAATATCGAAAGTAGATTCCGTCTGTTGCGCGGGCTGGGACTGTGGCTTGGCGTCCCAAGGCCCGCGCACTAAGACGTGAGTGACCTGTCCAAGATAGGTGGCGATCCGGACCGTCAGTTCAGTCCCTTGCAGGTCGGGGTGTTGACCGCGGTACTCGTGACGTTCATCGAAATGGTTGCGCGGCGTGAAGTTGGATTCGACTTCGTTGAAGAGCGCGAGGTTGAGTCCGGCGGCAGCAAAGACGGTTTCGAGTTTCACGGGCTCAGCCAAACGATCGGGATAGGGTACGGCGTCGAAATTGCGCAGGCGGCCCTTGGCATCGAGATTCAGGTCAACCATGCCCGGTTCAAGCGGCGGTGGATTCTCCGAACTGAGCTCGAGGCCGGTTGGTTTGGCAAGGAGCCATTCGGGACTCTCGCGGTACCAAGTTCGCAACTCAGGTTCGGCGCGAAGCCAATTCGACCAATCCTTAGGGCCGGGACGCTGGTTCAGGTAAGTCCTGATTTTCCGCATCCGCGACAACTGCTGAGTTTGATCGAGTGGAGGGTTGGGATAGCCGAGGGTCCGCGTGAGGTCCCAAGCCTTCTGTTCGAGGACGGCGGGCGCATAGGGTGGTGGAGCCAGATTCAAGGTATTCAGCCGGTCTTTGGCCACGGGCGAGCCGAGTGCAACCGTTACCGCGACGGCCAAACTGAACAAAGCCCATCCGCGTTCCATGCCCTCAGCCTTGCCGGTGGCTGCGACGAGTTCAGGGGAAGGGGTTTCACCGGCGGCGAGCGCGGCCGCCAAGGGATCTCCGCCGGGTAGGGCCGCAGCCACGCCAAGCGCCGACGATGGTCGTCTTGCCGCTTCGGGATGTAAGCAAGCCTTGATGACCTTTTCAATTGCCGGATCAATCTCACCGGCGAGGGTTGTCATGCCCGCCAGATGGGTGGTTTCCTGCGCGGCGATCAATTGCGGAATCGTTTTGGCGTCGAAGGGCTTCTTGCCAGTGAACAACTCATAGAGAATCAGGCCGAGCGAGTAGATGTCGCTCCTGGCCGTCACTTCGACACCTTTCAATTGTTCGGGGGCCATGTAGGCGGGCGTTCCGTTGCGCGCCTCTGGGCCGGACATCTGGTCGGCGATTGCGGCGAGGCCGAAGTCCATGATCAGAACCTCGCCACGCTTGTTGAGCATGATATTTTGCGGCTTGAGATCGCGATGGATCACGCCCCGCGCGTGCGCCGCGGCCAAGCCGGCGCAAATTTTGCGCGCGATCTCGAGCGCCTTTTCAGAGGGCAGGCGGCCAATGCGCGTGAGTAAAGCCGCAAAGTCCTCTCCGTCGACATACTCCATCGAGATGTACGGCATGCCGTCGGCCTCACCGATGTCGTAAACGCGGCAAACGTTGGGGTGCGAGACCTGACGGGCGACGCGGACTTCGCCATGAAAGCGCTCGAGCAAGTTGGGATTCGAGGCGGCGACAGCGGGCAGGAATTTCAACGCGACGCTCTGGCCCAGCGTAAGATCGGTGGCCCGGTAAACTTCGCCCATGCCCCCTTTGCCGAGCATGTTGAGAATCCGGTAGCGCCCGCCCAGAAGCGTGCCGGGCAGGAAGCGGCCCTCATCCTGCGCGGGTGCGACTCCGCCTGTGATTGCGGATCCGGAAGCGGGCATCGCCATGGTTTCGTCGCTCATATATGACTTGGCTCAGACGTCGCAGATATTGACGGCCTGGCGCAGAGAGCCAACGACGTCGGGGCGTTTGGGGACGAATTCCTGGGCGACGTGACCTTTGAAACCGGTGGCGACAATGGCTTGCATAATGGCGGCGTAATTTAGCTCTTGCGTTTCGTCAATCTCGGCGCGGCCCGGGACACCGCCCGTATGATAGTGGGCGAAGTAAGTGTTGTACTTACGAATCGTGGCAATTACATCGCCCTCCATGATTTGCATGTGATAGATGTCGTAGAGCAGCTTGAAACGCGGGGAACTTACTTTGTCGCAGAGGGCAACGCCCCAGGCAGTTCTGTCGCACATGTAATCGGGATGGTTGACTTTGGAGTTGAGTAACTCCATGACGAGATTGATTTTGTGTTTTTCGCAGACGGCCATTAGGCGCTTGATGCCAATCGAACAGTTTTCGAGCCCTTTGTCGTCGGCCAAGCCGTCGCGGTTGCCGGAGAAGCAAATGACGTTTTCCAGGCCGGCCGCGGCGGCTTTGGGAATGAGATCTTCGTAGGCGGCGATGAGTTTTTCGTGGTGTTCGAGGCGATTGAAAGAGCGGGTGATGCCGCCGAGGCCATCGACCACCGGGTTGTTGGACATGGCGCAAGTCAGGCCGTACTTGGTTAGAGTGGGCCAGTCTGCGGGGCCGAGAAGTTCGATCGATGACAAGCCCATCGACTTGCCGGCCACGCAGAGGTCGTCGAGGGAGACCTTGGGGAAACACCACTTGCAGACGGAGTGGTGAATGCGGCCCTTCGTTTGCGAGGCTTGGTCGGCAAGGGCGAGGCGTTGGGCCAGGGCGACGGAGGCGAGGGCGGCACGGCGGGTCATGGCCGATAGTTTATCAGCGGCGGGGCTCTACACTGGAACTATGCGTTCTGCGGCCCTTGCGGTTGGCCTTCTTCTTATTTCCTCTTGCACTCCGAAGCCTCGGGCATTCTCGAATATTGCAGAAGACTTTGTCTTTGCCACATTGACGTTTGCACCTTCCGCCGCGACAGCGGCAGGTTACCACCGCCATAACGGCGTGCCGTTGGACGAGCTGCTCGATGAGTTTTCGCCGCCGACGGCAGCGCGGCAGCGTGACTATTACGCACGCTTTTTATCAGGTTTGAAGAAGGACATCGATCCATCGAAGATGACGCCAGAGGATCGCGCGGATTTTGAGTACGTGAAGCAATTGATCGCGCTGGCACGCTTCGATCTGGATGAGGCGGCGGTGTGGACTCACGCGCCGCAGATGTACGCCGAGACAATCGGGAATGCGCTGTTTGTGCCGTATACGTCGGAATATGGGCCGCGCAACAAGCGCTTTTACGACATCTTGAAGAGGATGGAGCGCATTCCGTCGCGGGTGCTGCAAGCCGAGGGAAATCTGACGGCGGTGCCGAAGATTTGGCGCGAGGTGGCGATCGAAGAGAACCGGGGCAACATCGAATTGATCGCGATGCTGAAGAAAGAGCGGCCGGCGGAGATGTCGAAGAAGTTCGACGACGCTGCGGAATTAGCGACGAAGAGCTTACAGCAGTTTGAGGAGTTTTTGCGCAAAGACCTGGAGGGCAAAGACTATGACTGGCGGCTGGGGACGGCGGCATACAAGAAAAAGTTTCAACTGACTTTGGGTACAGCGTCGACACCCGATGATCTGCTAGCGGCCGCCGAGGCGGAACTCGAGAAGACGCGGCAGGAAATGGGCAGGCTGTGCGGCTACACGGGTAAGGGCGACCTGAATTCGGCAATCCGCAAGCGGCTGGACGCGATCGCGGCGAAACATACGACTCCGGACAAATACTTTGCCGACGCCAAGCGCGATTTGGCCGAAGCGACGGCGTTTGTGCAGGAGAAGGGATTGTTGCCTTTGCCGGAGAGCAAGAACCTGCAAGTGATCGAGACGCCGGTGTTTATGCGCGGGATTTATGCGGTTGGGGGATTTAACCCGGCGCCGGCGATGGATCCGATGCTGGGGGCCCAGTACTGGCTGACGCCGATTCCGGCGGGCTGGACAAAGGAACGCATCGAATCGAAGTTACGCGAATACAATTTCTACGGGTTGAAGCTGTTGACGATCCATGAGGCGATGCCGGGACACTTTGTGCAATCCGAGTACGCCAATCGAATGGAGCCGCGCGGGCGGCGCTTGTTGCGAAGTGTATACGCTAGTGGGGCTTACGCCGAGGGCTGGGCTGTTTATGCGACGCAGGCAATGATCGAAGCCGGCTATCTGGGGAATGACCCGGACCTGAAGTTGACCTTCTTGAAACAGCAGTTACGAATGATCTCGAACTCGATTCTCGACATCCGGCTGCAGACCG
>JANXUM010000224.1 GCA_025356215.1 Bryobacter sp.
CCCAGCACCGCAACTCCACGGTTGTAGCGGTTGCTTTCAAAGGCGTTGACCTTTTTTTGCGGGCGCTGGTATTTCCAAATCTGCATTCCGGTGCGGGCGTCGAGGGCGAAGACCTGACCGGGCATTCCGGCCGTATACATGATGCCGTCCACCACCAGTGGCGTTGTTTCTAAAATCGAGTCCCCCGGCATCTGCACCGCCCACTTGGCCTGTAGGTTCTTTACATTGGCTGTGGTGATTTGAGTGAGTTGGGTGAAGTGTTTGCCGGCGTAGTCGCCCCAGTAAGTCAGCCAATTCTGCGGCTCTTTGGCAGCGTTCAGAATGCGTTCGTAAGTGAGGCCGCCCGCGGGCATGTCGGCGGCGGCGGTCTTGACATAATCACGCTCGCCGAGTGTCTTGAGATAGGCGACGATGTCCTGAATCTCGTCGGCGCTCAACCGCGTCGCATAGTTGGCTGGCATCATCGATGTCTTGATGTCGCGGCGGGCCTTGAGCGTATCTTTGTCGAGGATATGGAGGGCACCGGCGCGGTCGCTGATTTGAATCACAAAGCTGTCCTCATTGCGCTTGAGGCCGCTGATGATTTTGCCGTCCGCAGTGGTAACCTCCACCATGCCGGGTAGGCGGCGGTCGCCGACGGCTTCGTTGGGGTTGAGGATCTTTTTCTTGAGGAGTTCAGCGGGGATGGCAGCGGCCGCCGAGAGATCTGGGGCGACAATGGAGCCGCGGCCATTGACTTCATGACAGCGGAAACAAGCGGCTTTGGCGAAGAAAAGAGCTTCGCCTTTGGCGGGGTCGCCGGGGACCACTTCGCTGATTTTCGATCCGCCACCATTGAGGGAGCGAATGTAGCTCACCAACTGCCAGCCCTGGGCGATGCCGAGATTCTGGAAGGCGGGCATCTGCGTGCCCGTAATGCCGTTACGGATGCTGATGAAGATCTCGCCGTCCTTAGCGCCGCGTTTGAAGACGCCTGTCGATAGAGCCGGGCCGCGCTCGCTACCCGCTGCGTTGCCGCCGTGACAGGCCTGGCAGGCTTGTGTGAAGAGTTTTTTGCCGGCTTCGGTCGCTGTGGGGTCTGCGGCGAGCGGGTTCTTTTCGTTTTGGGGCGTGTGGTCTTGGCCGACAAGGACAGATAGCGAAAAACAAGCGGCCAGCAGCCGCCGCGACGAGGCAATCAACATGCCTACAAGACTATCGCAATGCGAGGAGATTGCCGACGGCTGGGTGTGAGCGGCCTAAGTAGAGCAACGATCCTGATACTGACCGCGCTCCGTTTCGCAACGGTGGGCTGCACGGCTACGGCGGACGAGGCGATTGTGATTCTCAATCGCGTGGCGGTGCTTCCGATGGCTACTTTGAGTTCCCGACGGGCCTGCCCGTGTTCAGGGTGTAAGCCCGCTAGGTGTGCCGGCGGCGAGTGGTCCGGCGGTCGGCGCCGCCCGAGTAAGGCGCGCGCTTGGTGGGGGTGGGCTTGCGCTCGAACTTCACAGGCCGCTCCGCCTGCTTGGGGACGCTCTTCTGCGCCTCGAGCTTGACGTCCAGCTTCGTGAGCTTGTACAGCTTGGTCACTTCGCCCGGGTTAAGGTGGCGCCACTTGCCGGATTCGAGGCCGTCCAGCGTAATCGGCCCGATCTTGGTTCGCACCAGCTTCAGCACTTTGCTCTCCAGCGCTTCGATCATGCGCCGTACTTGGCGGTTGCGGCCCTGTGTGATCGTCAGTTCGATGAAGGTCTTCGATTCGTTCTCGCGCACGCGCTTGACCACGGCGGGCTTGGTGATGCCGTCCTTCAATTCAACGCCACTGCGCAACTGGTCGAGTTCGCCGTCGGAAAGTTTGGTGGCGCACTTGACCAGGTAAGTCTTGGGGACGTGGAACTGCGGGTTGGTCATCGCCTCGGCCAGCATCGTGTCGTTGGTCAAGAGCAACAGCCCGCTGGTGTCCTCATCCAGGCGGCCGACGGTGCCGACAAAGGTGGTGACGTCTTTGATCAAATCGTACACGGTGGGGCGGCCGTCCGGGTCGCCGTTGCTGGTGATGTAACCGGCGGGCTTGTAGAGCAGGACATAGAGTTTGTCGAGGGTCTTGACGCGGCGGCCGTCCAGCTCGATGCGGTCCTGGATCGGGTCGATCCATTCGTCGGGGTCCTGGACAAGGCGACCGTTCACCTTGACGCGTCCGTCGTGCACCCAGCGCCGGGCGTCGGTGCGCGAGCCCAAGCCCGCCTTGGAGATCACGCGCTCCAGAGTCTTGCTCGTAATCGGGCTTTTGGTGGTCTTCTTTATTGGGCGGTCCATGTGCTTTTCACCGTTGTATATTGATCGAGCGCGGCTTGGCCCAGATCGCGTCCGAAGCCGGAAAGCTTTACGCCGCCAAAGGGGGCGGCCGGGTCAAATTCGTTGTAGCAGTTGATCCAGACCGTGCCGGCGCGCAGCTTATTGGCCATGCGGGCGGCGCGGGTGGCGTCCGCCGTCCAGACGCCGGCGGCCAGGCCGTAGGGCGTGCTGTTGGCGAGCCACAGCGCTTCCTCCTCGGTGGCAAAACGCAAGACGCTGAGCACCGGGCCAAAGATCTCTTCCTGGGCAATTTTCATTTCAGGCTTCACATTCGAGAATACCGTCGGTTGAACGAAGCAACCCACGCCGCCTTCGCGATGGCCTCCGCAAAGCAGCGTGGCCCCCTCTTCTTTCCCGCTGTGGATGTAGCTGAGCACCCGCTCCATCTGCTTCTTCGAGACAAGACTGCCGATGGTGACATCGTCCTGGCGAGGGTCGCCGATCTTGAGCGACCGTACGCGGCGCAGGAGCCATTCAAGGAACTCGTCGTGGATGGAGGATTCCACCAGCAGGCGGCTGCCGGCGGTGCAGATTTGGCCCTGATTGGTGAAGGCGCCCCAGAGCGCGCCGCGCACGGCAGCCTTGCGATCGGCGTCGGCAAAGACAATGTTGGCGCTCTTGCCGCCCAGCTCCAGGCTCACCGGCTTGAGATTGCTCTCGGCGGACGCAACCATCAAGCGCCTGCCGGTGCGCGTCGAACCGGTGAAGGTGAGCTTGTCGACGTCGTTGTGCCGCGCCAGCGCGTCTCCGGTTGAGTCGCCGTAACCATTGACGATGTTTACCGTGCCCGCCGGGACCCCCGCCTCGGCAAGTAACTGCCCCAGGCGCAGCGTGGAAAATGGCGTGAGTTCGCTGGGCTTCAAGACGACGCTGTTTCCACAAGCCAGGGCGGGTGCCAGCTTCCAGGCGGCGATGCAGAGCGGATAGTTCCAGGGCGTAATCGCACCGACGACGCCGAACGGCTCGCGATCCGCGCGCACACTAAAAGGTCCATCGACGCCCACGCTTTGCCCATTGCTGTTGCGAGACAGGCCGGCGAAATAGCGGAAGGCATCGGCGGCGCCGCTCACATCGCCCCCACGGGCGTCTTTGAGCGTCTTGCCGGTTTCGAGCGTGACCAGCAGGGCGAGGTCCTCGCGGTGGGCATCGATCAGGTCGGCGGCGCGCCAGAGGATTGCTTGGCGCTCGGAAGGATTTTTGCCCATCCAGAGGCGGGAGTTAAAGGCGCTTCGGGCTGCGGCCACCGCATCGTTGACGCCTTGCTCTCCCGCGTCAGCGATTTCGCCCAGTAGTTCTTCGGTCGCGGGATTCTCAACCGGAATCGTCATCTCCACAACATCGTCACATAGAATAGCGGGAATGCGAACAGTTCTCATCACAGGTGCCAGCAAAGGGATCGGAGCGGCCACAGCCTTGGCCTTTGCCAAGGAGAAGGCCGCGCTTCTCATTCACTATTCGTCGGACAAGGCGGGGGCTGAGAAGGTGGCCACTTATGCCCGGTCGCTGGGTGCCACGGCCGAGACGATGCACGCCGATTTGGCGACGCTCACGGGCGCACAGGCATTTGCCAAGGACATCGCCGGGCACAAGATCGACGTGTTGATCAACAACGCCGGGTCGTTAATTGGGCGCCACAAGCTTGCCGACATGCCGTCCGATCACTGGGAACAAACGGTGATGTTGAACCTGTCGAGCGTCTTCTATGTGGCTCAAGCCGTGGTGCCGCACATGATCGAACAGAAGCAGGGCTGGATCGTCAACGTTGGCTCGGTGGCTGGGCGCAATGGCGGAGGGCCGGGCGCTTTTGCCTACGCCACCTGCAAGGGCGCGGTGTCGGCGCTAACCAAGGGCATGGCTAAAGAACTGGCACCCCAAGGCATCCACGTCAATTGCGTTGCCCCGGGGGTGATCGCGACGAATTTTCACGAAGTATTCTCGACGCCGCAGATGCTGGAGTCGTTCAAAGCGAACACCCCGGCCGGACGGCTGGGCACCAGCGAAGAGACAGCCGATGTGATCGCCTATCTGTGCTCGCCACAGGCGGCCTACATTTACGGGCAGACGATTGAGGTGAATGGCGGCCTGTACTTCGCGTAGCCGGGTTTTCTAGCCAAGCTCCGCATGCGCCAACCCGGGCTCTTCGCCGATCTTGCGCAGCACCAAGGCCATCAACGATTCGAGGCGAACGTAGCCGGCAATGCGCCGGTCGGTGACACCATACACCACCGGCATGCGCTTCATGCTGCGCTCGCGCATCATCTCGGCCACCAGCAGGGGCGAATCGTCGATTGTGACCCAAAGCGGATTTTGAGTCATGATGTCGCGCACCTTGATATCGCCGCGCTGCTCCTCCGGGAGCGTCGACATCATCTCGAGGGTGCTGAGCAGATCGGTGCGCGTGAGGACGCCGGTGAGGTTGGCTTTGCCGTCGACGACACAGAAGAAGTCGGCATGTTCGCGCTCGAACTGGCCAACGGCCGAGAAGAAACTGCAGTTCTCGCTCAGCGGCTGCGACGGCATCGATTCAATGACGTCGCGAAGTTGAGTGTGTTTGAGAATCTCGGTGGAGTGCGGGAGCCTCTGGCGCATCGTGGTGCGCTTGCGGATGGCCGTATTGATCTGCTGTGCCAATGGCGCGATCACTTTGGACATTTTGGCGAACATGCCCTTGCCGATGATGGTGAGCTCGACGTCGGTGCGTGCGCGGACGCTGGCGCTGCGCGGGCGGTCCTCCACTAAGGCCATCTCGCCGAAGAAGTCGCCGGGGCCAAAGACCGCCACCGTCTCGGGCTCTTTGCCGTCCTCAAGCTGCCGCAGCACTTCGACTTCGCCTTTCTCGATGACGTAGAAATCGGTCGCCGGGTCGTCCTTCTTGAAGACGTATGTGCCGGATGCGAAGTACGCGTCGTGAACGCGATTGGCGTGGTCGATGCGGACGCCGGTGATGTCTCGCGAGAAGAGCAGTTCCCAGGTCCAGTCGAGCGCTACCTTGACCTTGCGCGAGAAGGACGGCAGCTTCATCAGATAGACGCTGCGCCAGATCCACCAGGCCGTAAAGCCCGAAAGCTTGATGCCCATCATCTCGGCGACCGCGTTATGCCCGCCGATGGCGCACAGCATGCCGAGGGGCTTGAAGTAGAACGGCTTGGTCGGTTGGCCTTTTGTGAGCGCACGGATGTTGGCCGCGCACTGCTTGCCCTGGCGCTCTGCAAACTGCCCGGTGGGTGGCGACGCGTCGTTATCGAAACCGTTGACGATCAGAGCGCAATCGCCAATGGCCCAGGCGTTGTTGTAACCCGGCAGGCGCATATCGGGCTCGGTCTTGACGCGGCCCTTGTCTTTGTCGGTCTTCATGCGCTCAATAAAGGGATGCGGCGCAGTGCCGGTGGTGCCGACAACGGTGGCGGCGTGGAAACGCGTGCCATCGGTGAGGGTAACGCCGTCGGCGGTGACCAGCTTGACGCGCTGCTTGAGAATTACCTGGACGCCGTTTTGCTCCATCTTCGTTTTGGTGAAGTCGCGCAAGCTTGAAGAGACTTCCGGAAGCAATTGCTCGCGGCTGTGGATGAGAACGACTTTGGATTCCTCCGGCTTAATACTCGGGTAGTATCGACCCACAGCCTGCAGCAGGTCGTTAATTTCGCCGGCAACCTCGACGCCTGAGAAGCCTCCGCCAATGACGGCGAAAGTAAGAAAGAAACGGCGGCGCTCCGGGTCGTCACAGACCGCGGCTTGCTCCAACTGCTCCGAGATCTGGGCGCGCAGGGCGACCGCGTCCGAGACGGTCCGAAAAGGGAAGGCGTGATCGGCCATGCCGGGGACGGCCATGAGATTCATGCCGCTGCCGCAGGCGATGACGACGTGATCGTACTTGAGGGTCCGTTTAAGGCCGTCGAAACTCTCATAAACGAGAGTGCTCTCAGGCAGGTGGATGTCGATGACTTTTTCGCGGCGGCACTCGACGCCGGGCAGCGCGACCCGCAAGGGAGTGGCGGGGACTTCGGCCTGGATGGAACTTCCGGCAACCTCGGCCAGCAGCGGCTGGAAGACCATGTAGTTCTCTTCGCTGAAGACGACGATGTGAGCTTCTTCAGCGCTCAGCAGGCTACGCAATCGGCGTCCGCAGGCCACACCGGCAAACCCGCCGCCAACAATCGCAATCGTTAATTTCGCCATGGTCTTTCTAGTTTGCCTTGTTTGCCGGGAGGCTATGTTCATATCGGCAACGAAGTCCGAAATCTTCGGAATCGTGGATGCGTTGCTATGCTGAACGTCAGTGGATGCGACGCCGTATTTGGTGCGAATGGCCAAGGCGCTGAAGGCGGCCAATCTGGAGGCGATCTTGATTGGCGGCGCTGCAGGGCGCGCCTGTGACGACTTTGGATTTAGACTTTTACTATCGCGATACTGCCCTTAACCGCCGGAAGCTTTAAATGGTCGCGGACGCGCTGCACGCGAAGTTGACTCAGCCGTATCCAGCGCTCTCAACGATGTTCCGGTTGGACTTCTGCGAAATTTACTTTCACGTCGATTTCCTGGCCGTTGCCGACGGCATCTCGTCCATGGCCAGCTTGCGAAGCCGCGCGATTCCTGTTGCAATAGGAGAGAGCCAGTTGTTGGTTGCCAGCCTTCGGGACATTGTCAAAAGCAAGCGCGAATCTGGCCGCCCGAAAGATTTGGCGGTGATTGATGTCCTTGAAAAAACCATTGCCGAGACCGAAACGCCAAACCAAGCGTGAGCGGGATCTCTCGCTCCTGCGGGAAGCCTGCGAGGCTGCGGAACTGGAGATGATTCGCGCGTGTCTCCGCCTGCCCATGCACAAGCGCACGAACTTCCTTCGCGTGCGGATTCCGGGCGCGCCCAACGGCGGAACGGCGCTCTAGGTCTTTGCGCGAAGCCAGCGCCACGCCAAAAGATACAGCCCCGCCATGGCACAGGCAATGGCCGCGCAGCCAACCCCGGCGGTTGAGCCAAACAGCGGGCCCATCAGCGCCGGAGGGAAGCCCGCCTTAGCCGCCATCAACCCGCTAAAGCCATTGAGCGGAATGCCCAATCCCATGCCGCCGATCACCAGCAGAATGTTGAAGCTTTCGCTGTCGGTGACGTTCTTCATCGCCGCCCCAATCGCCAAACCGACCAACGCCAAGTACAGTGGGTGATCCAGTTGTAAAAACGAACCCACCATCAGCAGCAAACCCAGGGCCGGGGCCAACCATCTGAGCGGCAACCCAAGGCGCGACGGCGCCAAGGCGAGCATCAGCAACACCAGCCACTTGCCATCGAAGAATACGTGGTCGGCAAACCAATAAAGCAAAGCTAACCCGCGCGCTCCCGGAGGGCCAGGCACCGTGCGGCGCAGAATTTCCGTCGCGATCAAGCCGGCGAGGGCGACTCCGGCAAGGGTTCTCCACTTGTGGCGCTCGTTAAGCGCATCGGCTGGCGTTTCCAATAGGTCAGACTCCTCCACAACCACTCCACCGGCCCGAAGCGGAAGTAGCGCAACCAGATCGGGCTCAATATCAGGTTAATCGACCACATCGAGAAGACGACGTATAAAAGCTGATGGCGCTCGAGTGAGCCGAATTTACCCAAGCCGTAGCCGTTGAAGAAGAGCGTCATCAGGACGCTGGTCAATAGATAGTTGGTGAGCGCCATCTGGCCCACTTTGGACAGCAGATAGGTTAGCGGGCGCAGCCAGCCGAGTTTGTAGATGAGCAATACCAAACCCAAATGACCGAGGCCCACAGTCAGCCGACCGTATTCGTAAGTGGCCATCAGCCACGGTTCGGTCCAAATGTCCCAGTAGGAATTTACCACCAGCATGGTTGCGTAACTGAGAAGCGGGATGCCCAGCAGATAGCCGATGAGGCTGAGCCGCGCGTAGAAGCCAGCCGACTTTTGCGCCGACAGCACCCCGGCCTTATAGAGTGCCATGCCGAGCAACATCGGGAATAGCACGTCCCACAGGATGAACTTCAACATGCCGGCGGTCTGACCGCCGAAGGTGTTTGGCGCGCGGTGAGCCAGATTTGCGCCATAGCCCTTGCGCATGTTGGCGATCTGCTCCTCGATCTTTACTTTGCGCTTGACGATGTCCTGGCGGTCGAGCGTTTCCTGGTAGGACTCGACGGCCTTCTTCTGTTCCTTTGTCCGTTTCTTTTCGTCCACCTTAAGCGCGGCCAGGCCCTCGGTTCGCTGATTCAACTGCGAATACACGAAGCCGGCCGTGCTGATGTTGATGATCAAAAAGATGGCACCGGCCCAGATGAGGAGCTTCTTGACGGGCAGCACGCGAAACACAAACAAACCCAATCCGGTCATGCCGTAGGAGTACAAAATGTCGCCGTCCCAAATGAAGTAACCGTGGATGGCTCCGAGGAGCACCAGCCAAAGGTTGCGCCGCATGTAGACGTCGGCCGCACCGATGCCGGCTCCGCGACGCTCGGCCCGATCGGTGAGCAGAACCGCGCCTGCGCCAAAGAGCATCGAGAACAGGAAACGCATCTTGCCTTCAAAAAGGATCTGATTGGCGACCCAGTAGTAGAGGTTCCAGCCCGTAGCCCCCGCCCAGGCGCTGGGGTTGCCGTAGGCGGCCCCCGGAATCCCGAAATTCTGAATGTTCATCAGCAGGATCCCCAACAGGGCGAATCCGCGCAGGACGTCGACAGAGTTGATTCGCTCCTCTGTTTGCACGGGCCGGGCCGAGGGCTCAGGCGCCGCAATTTCTGTTAGCGCTGTTTCAGACGCCGTGTCGAGCGGAGGAGCTTCCGATTCCATGTG
>JANXUM010000232.1 GCA_025356215.1 Bryobacter sp.
CCCCGATCGCCGAAACGATCTCGATCGACGACTTTGTCAAAGTCGACTTGCGCGTCGGCAAGATCCTCTCGGCTGAGGCCGTCAAGGGTGCCGACAAGCTGCTGCATCTCAAGGTCGACATCGGCGAAGCCACAGGCCCGCGCACGATTGTCGCCGGCATCGCCAAGGCCTACAAGCCCGAACAATTGATCGACCGCAAAGTGGCCATCGTCGCCAACCTGGCGCCGCGCAAGCTCAAAGGCATCGAGAGCCAGGGGATGATTGTCGCGGCCAGCCTCGAAGGCGGCAGCCCGGTGCTGGCCGCGTTTTTGGAGGACGTGCCAGTGGGCGCGCGCTTGAAGTGATCGACAGTCACTGTCACGTCGATAGCGACCAGTTTGATGGGGATCGCGACGCAGTGATTGCGCGAGCCCTGGCCGTCGGCGTCACGACAATGTTGGCCATCGGCACGGGCGAAGGCCCGCCCGATCTGGACGCGGCCATCCGGCTTGCCGACGCTCACGCCTGTTTCCTGGCGACGGTCGGCGTACATCCTCACAGCGCGCTGCGCGTGGAGCCCGCCACATATCCTGCACTTAGTGAGCTCGCGCGGCATCCAAAGTGTGTGGCGATCGGTGAAATTGGACTCGATTATCACTACGACTTTGCGCCACGCAACGTGCAGCAGGAGGTATTTGTGCGGCATCTCAAAATGGCGCGGGAGCTTGGGCTTCCAGTCGTGATCCATACGCGCGAGGCCTGGGCGGACACGATGGCGATCCTGCGTGAGCATTGGGATCCGGCGTTGGGCGGCATTTTTCATTGTTTTAGCGAAGGGGTGGCGGAAGCCGAAGAGGCGTTGGCCATGAACTTCTGCTTTGGCTTTGGCGGGGTGGTGACCTATCCAAAGGCTGAAAAGTTGCGCGATGCCGCAAGCTTTGTGCCCTTGGACAGGATCCTGCTTGAGACCGACGCGCCCTACCTTGCGCCGGTGCCGTTTCGCGGCAAGCGCAACGAACCCGCGTACGTGGTCGAGACCGCCAAACGTCTGGCGGCATTGCGCGGCGTGACGGTGAGCGAGTTGGACGAACTGACGACGGCAAATTTTCGTCGTGTGTTCTCGGCTAAACTGGAGCAATTCCAATGACGAAGGGTCTGACGCAGGCTGTATCGATGAAGCAGATCCTGGACCTGGTCCAGGACGACCTCAAACGGGTGGAAAAGGCCATCGGCTTGGAGACGGTCGGTTCCGTCGGTGCCGTCAAGACGATCTCCCATCACATGCATTCGGCGGGCGGCAAACGGTTGCGCCCAATCCTACTGCTGTTGTCGAGCCGGTTGGTGGATTCCAAGCGCACCGAAACCACCCCGGAGGCGATCCAACTGGCGGCGGTTGTGGAGTTGATCCACACCTCGACGCTGGTGCACGACGACGTGATCGACGAGGCCAAGACGCGGCGCGGCGCGCCTAGCGCCAACGCTCTGTGGGGCAACCAGATGAGCGTGTTGGCCGGAGATTGGCTCTACATGCAGGCCTTTCAATTGGCGATGCGGCAGCGTAATTTTGCGATCCTCGACATTCTGATCGGCCTCACGCAGTTGATGGTGGAGGGCGAGTTCCTGCAGATGGATCGCCTGGGCCGCATCGATGTTTCAGAAACCGACTACATGGAGCTTGTGGATCGCAAGACGGCCAGTTTGTTTAGCAGTTGCTGCCGGCTGGGCGCGATGGCGGGCGGGGCGGGCGACGCCGAGGCGGCGCGGCTGGGAGAGTTTGCCTGGAACCTGGGCATGGCCTTTCAGATGATCGACGACATCCTCGATTTCACCTCCAAAGAAACAATTCTCGGCAAGCCCGTCGGTAACGATTTGGCTGAAGGCAAAGTCACACTACCGCTGTTGTATGCGTTGACGGAAACGACGCGCGAAGAGGCCCGGTTGATCGAAACGATTCTGAAGGATCGAAGCTACGAGCGGGTTCAGTTCTCGCGCGTTCTGGAAATCATCGAGAAGTATCATGGCGTGGAGAGAGCTCAGGAGCGCGCCTTGCATTTCACCACCCGGGCCAAGGAAATCATCGAGACTTTCCCCGACTCCGCATATCGCAGGGCGGTGTTGACCATCGCCGATATTGTGACCAACCGCGACCGTTAAATCGCGGGCCGGAGGCTGTCCACCGACATGAAGAAGTGGCTGATCGGAATCGCGCTCATCTTGTTGACGGCACTGGGCGGCGGCTTCTACTACGCGAAGCGGCTGAAGTCCGAATGGGAGCCCCTGGCGCGCAAGCAACTGATCGAGTACTTGGAACAGCGCTTCGACAGCTCGGCGGAAATCGGTCGGCTCGATTTCAAAATGCCAATCGATGGCAACGCGATCGAGGCCTACGGGCACGACTTCAAACTTCACTATCGCCGCCGCACCGACATTGCACCCATGATCGAATTTAAGAAGATCACGATCACGGCAAACCTGGACATCCTCTATCGCGGCCCGCGGGTTGTGTCGCTGGTGACGATCGAAGGGTTGCGCATCACGATGCCCCCCAAAGGGGAGCGCCCGGTTGCCAAGCCAAACCCGAATCCGCAAGCCTCCGACCCAAATCCGCTGATTGTGGCCAAAATCGTGGCCGATGGGGCGTTTCTGCAAATCCTCCCGTCCACGGCGGGAAAGCCGCCACTCGAATTTGACCTCTATAAGCTCACGCTGCAGTCGACCGGGGCGGGTAACGCTTTCACTTACGAAACTGTTATGACGAACCCCAAGCCCCCAGGCCAGATTTTGGCCAACGGCCACTTTGGGCCATGGAATCGGGAGGACCCCCGGCAGACCGCCTTGGACGGCGAGTACACCTTCGCCAACGCCGACTTGGGCGTGTTCAAAGGGATCGGCGGGCTTCTGCGGTCGACGGGGAAATTCAACGGCGTGCTTGAGGCGATCAACGCCGAAGGAGAGTGCCTCGTTCCCGATTTTCGCTTGACGGGCTCCGGGAACCGGATGCCTTTGAATGTGAAGTACACCGCGATGGTGGATGGCACCAATGGCGACACTTACCTGCGGCAGGTACAAGCGGTGTTGGGTAAGACCGCATTCACGGCCAAGGGACACGTCATCGGCTTGATGGGCATCTCGGGGCGGGAGATCCACCTCGACGCGGACATCCCGAATGGAAATTTGACCGATGTGCTCAGACTGGCGGTGCGGGGCGAAAAGCAGTTTTTAGAGGGGAAACTCCAACTGAAAACCAGCATCGACATTCCCCCGGGCAAGGACGTTGTCATCGACAAGATTCGACTGAAGGGTCGCTTCGAGGTGCGCGAAGCAAACTTTACGTCGGACGCCATTCAGGACAAGATCGACGGTTTATCCAAGCGCGGACAAGGAAAACCGAAAGATCGGAAAATCGACAATGTGCCGGCGGCCTTCCGCGGACAGTTCCAAATGGCGGACGGAAAAATAAAGTTTGAGCCGGTGGTATTCGCCGTGCCGGGGGCGCTGGTGGATCTTGAGGGCACCTACGCGGTGGACGGCGCGGACCTCGATTTTCATGGCTCTCTCAATCTGGCCGCCAAGATGAGCGATACTTTCGGAGGATGGAAGCGCTGGGCGCTGAAGCCGTTCAATCCGATTTTCGCCAAGAACGACGTTGGAACCTACTTGCGACTCGCGATCACCGGAGACAAAGACAATCCTAAATTCGGACTCGATAAGAAACCCTGATCCATGAAATTATTTCTCCGCCTGGCCACTCTCGCCGCCCTGCCTGCACTGGCCGGCTTGGGCGGCTTCCCGGAGAAGGCGGAGTTTTACTTTTTGCGGATGGAGTACAAGGATGCGCCGTGGGTGCGCAGGCCCTGGGGGCGGGGATGGTGGATGCAGGATATGCCCGAGGCCGAAGTGCATTTCTCCAAGGGCATTGAGCGAATGACACGGGTGCATGTTGGAGATTGCCGCCATACACCGCTCACCGATGATGGAATCTACGACTACCCGTGGATCTACGCGACGCAGGTGGGCTGGTGGGATCTGAGCGACGCCGAGGTGGAGCGGTTGCGCAAATATCTGCTGCGCGGTGGCTTTCTGGTGGTGGACGATTTTTTTGGAGATCGGGACTGGGCCGCCTTTGCCGCAACGATGGCGCGGGTGCTTCCCGGGCGGGGGATCGAAGACATCGAAGACGCAAGCCCGGTGATGAACATGGTCTTCGAGATCAAGGAGCGCGTGTTCATTCCGGGCCTGCGCCACTTGCAGCGGGGGAGCGGCATCCCGTCGCAGATCCGCCCGCAGCCGACGGAGCCCAAGTGGCGGGCGATGTACGACGACGCGGGACGCATGGTGGTGGCGATCAATTTCAACATGGATATCGGCGACGCCTGGGAGCACGCCGACTGGCCCGAATACCCAGAGCAGATGACGGGCTTGAGCTATCGCTTTGGGATCAACTATATTTTGTATGCCATGACGCATTAACCTAGAAGAATGGCAATCGACGGCAAGCGCCGGATCCTCGTAACCGGGGCGGCAGGAATGATCGGCAGTGCGATCGTGTGGCGGTTAAACCGCCTTGGCTACGACCGCATTCTGGTAGCGGACAAACTGGACACGAGTGAGAAGTGGCGCAACCTGGTGCCGCTGCGCTTTCTCGATTACATCGACGCCGGCGAGTTGATGAACACGCGCCACGCGCTCACCGACATCAGCACCGTGTTCCATCTGGGTGCCTGCTCCGCAACAACCGAGAAGGACTCGGCGTTCCTGATGGAGAACAATTTTGAGTTCACCAAGAAGCTGGCGCATTGGGCACTGGAAAAAAATGCGCGCTTTGTTTACGCCTCGTCGGCCGCCACTTACGGCGCGCGCGAGGATGACTTCCGCGAGGGGCTACTGCTGGACAGCTTGCGCCCTCTCAACATGTACGGCTACTCCAAGCACCTCTTCGATCAATACGCCGAGCGCGCGGGCATGCTTGACCGCTTGATCGGCATGAAATACTTCAACGTGTTTGGACCCAACGAAGATCACAAAGGCGACATGCGCAGCGTCGTGCACAAGGCCTTCCACCAGATCCGCTCGACCGGCAAGTTGGATCTGTTCAAGAGCCATCGGCCGGACTTTGCCGACGGCTGCCAGCAGCGTGACTTTCTTTATGTGAAGGATGCCGCAGCGATGACCATCCGCTTGGCGGAGGTGGCCCCAGGCGGCATCTACAACCTCGGCTCGGGCAAGGCGCACACGTGGCTCGACCTGGCTTACGCGATCTTTGCGGCCCTCGAACTGGAGCCGAAGATCGAGTTCATTCCGATGCCCGAGGCCCTGCGCGGTAAGTATCAATACCGCACCTGCGCCACAATCGAAAAGCTGCGCGGCGCCGGTTACACCGAACCGATTACGCCGCTGGCGGCCAGCGTCGCCGACTATGTGCGCAACTACCTGATGCGCGATCAGCGGCTGGGCGATGAGGCGGCCAGCGCGGCATAGAGGCCGTGAATGAAGGCGAGATTGTCCATTTGCAGATATTGCATCCTCGCACCCATTCGCGAGAAGCTTTTACAAAAGCGCAGATAATATGCCGGGTTGGACTTGGGCGGCTCACCCGTCGTCCAATCCCAGTTGCCGCCGTCCTGCAAGTCAACTACATGGATGCTGTGGTCGCGCACGATCGACCGTTCCGCGCCCAGGCGCAGGTTATTGACGCAACTGAGCGATTTCTCAAAAACCTGCGGTGCCATGATCGCCGAACCAACGCTCAAGACGACGCCACCGTCGAGCGTCTCGACCGAGTCGCTGAAGAGGCGGAAGTCGATGCCAGCGGCGCGTCCAATCGCCGCGCCGTTGAAGATCGGATGGTTGGCAATGATGTCGTAGCCGATGCCCGGATGCACCGTCACAGGCACCTTCTGGCGGTAGGCGTGGGCCAGGATCGAGGCTTGCTTAAACGCGTGATCGACTTGTAATCGCCCGGCAGGAATCGCCGCCGCCAGTAGGTCCGCGCGCGCTGCGGTAAGTGGGTGCTGCGGGTCGCCGGCGATGGCCGCGATCAGCTCCGCCGCTGAAGGAATATCGACCCCGTCTTCATGAATCAAGCGGCCCAGCGCGCGCCCGTATCCGTGGCCGTTGAGCGCCCCCGCCATCATCGCGATGTGCAAGTATCGGCCCGTCTCATCCCACGCTCCAAAGCTCCCGGTGGCGACGTTTTGCTCGACGCTTTCAGTGGAGCGGCCCAGCCAAGCGTATTCCCAATCGTGGATGGTGGCCGCGCCGTTGGTCGCCAGATGTGTGAGCCAGCCGCGTTGCATCATCCGGTCGAGAATGAGCGCCGCGCCGTTGCGCAGCAGGTGCGCGCCGTACATCAGAATCACGCCCGCGCCGCGATCTCGCGCCGTCAGGATGTCACGCGCGCAGGCTTGCACGGCGGGCGGGCACGGGCCGGGATCGGAATCGGGATCGACCAGGATGTCCTCGACTTTGGTGAGGCTGCGCCGCTCGGCCAGCGGGTAAACCCGCAGGCGCGACCAGTCTTGGGGTGGCAAATTCATGAGCTGCGTTAGACCTCCAGCGTACATGGTATTGTTTGGCAATCCGATGATGAACAGCCGATTGATTCCGATCATGATTGCCGCCGCGCTCGCCGCGCCGGGCCAAGACCACCTGGCTTGGAAAGATTACGGCGGGAGCGCCGATTCCGCTCAATACTCCGCGCTGAAGCAGATTGACCGCGGCAATGTAAGTAAGCTCAAGCCGGCCTGGACTTACAAGATCGGCGACGGCAAGCGCTATGTTTTTAGCCCACTGGTGGTGGATTCGACGATGTACGTCATGGGCAAGAACAACGCGATCGTCGCCCTCGACGCGGCCAGCGGCAAGGAGATCTGGAGTTACGATCCGCCGGCGGACACGAAAGTCATCACCAATCGCGGCATCAATTATTGGGAGAGTAAAGACCGGCGCGAGCGGCGTCTGCTGTTTGCCAGCAACCACGCGTTGCGGGCCTTGGACGCGCGGACGGGTAAGGCGATCGAAGGCTTTGAAGTCGATCTTAAGCAAGACCTGGGGCGGGACCCGAAGAGCTTTACACTCGTCCAATCCACCACGCCGGGGCGCGTCTTTGAAGACTTGATCATTCTGGGTTCGGCAAC
The DNA here is from genome assembly GCA_025356215.1 of Bryobacter sp. Lineage (GTDB taxonomy): Bacteria > Acidobacteriota > Terriglobia > Bryobacterales > Bryobacteraceae > Bryobacter. The sequence continues at coordinate 7,116 of JANXUM010000232.1, forward strand.
CAATCAAGGCTACGGATCGGCGCCAGGGGACATTCGCGCCTACAACGTGCGAACCGGCAAGCTTGTCTGGAGCTTTCATACGATCCCGCATCCAGGCGAGTTTGGGTATGAGACATGGCCCAAGGACGCATGGCAAAACGTGGGCGGAGCCAATGTCTGGGGCGAGATGTCGATCGACGAGAAGAGAGGAATTCTGTTCGCGCCGACGGCCAGCGCAAAGTACAACTTCTATGGCGTTGACCGCGCCGGAGCAAACCTTTTCGGCGACTCGCTGCTGGCGTTGGACGCCCGCACGGGCAAGCGGATGTGGCACTACCAGATGGTGCACCACGACATCTGGGATTACGACGATGCGACCGCGCCCAAGTTACTCACCGTGAAGCACGACGGCAAGAACGTCGACGCCGTGGCGCAGGTAAGTAAGCAGGGTTATGTGTTTGTCTTCGATCGCGTGACGGGTAAGCCGCTCTGGCCGATCGAGGAGCGCGCGATGCCGGCCAGCGACATGCCGGGCGAGAAGGCGTGGACGACACAGCCGGTGCCGACCGTGCCGCCGCCCTTTGCGCGACAGACCTTCACCGTTGACGACCTGAGCCCGTTCTTGAGCACTGAGGATCGCGCCAAATTTCGCGATCAAATCTTGAGCGCGCGCAACGAAGGGTTGTTTACGCCGCCCGCCAAGCGCGGCACGATCCAGATGCCGGGCAACAACGGCGGGGCCAATTGGGGTGGCGCGGCTGTGGACCCGGGCAAGGGCACCTTGGTCGTCGTATCGAAAGATCTGCCCTGTTTGCTGTTGATGGAGGGCAAGAAGGGCGACCCCGTGGAAGGCGGGCGCTACGAGAGCGGCTTCGGCTTTATGATCGCCAGCGACGGTCTGTCTGCGATCAAGCCGCCATGGACATCGCTGACCGTTTACGATTTGAACGAGGGAACGATCACCTGGAAGATTCCGCTCGGCGAGGTGCCGGAGTTGGCGGCCAAGGGCTTCAAGAACACTGGCACGCACTACCCGAAGGTGGGCCCGGTAGTGACGGCCGGCGGCTTGATCTTCACTGGAACGCGCGACAAGAAGGTGCGCGCCTTCGACATCGCGACGGGCAAGATGCTTTGGGAATATGAGCTGGACGCGGCGCTGGAGGGGATTCCTGCCGTGTACGAGGTGGGCGGCACGCAGTACATCGTGTTCTGCGCCTCGGCGCAAGTGGGCCTGACTCCCGCCAAGGCCGAAGTCATTCGCGGGGCGTATGTGGCGTTCGCCCTGCCGAAGTAGTAGTTTACGAGCTTGGCTAAGTTCATAGATTACCGGGACACCACATCGGCGGGCGTCTAGACGTTCTCCGGCTAAGGTGCACGGTCAGCGACGATTCGGTCGGTGATCCAGCGATTTACTTTCGCGTAGTCCTCGCCGACGATCCCAGCCGCCCGGCGGCGCTGGCCTATCCCGACGATCTGCTAAACCACGCAATCGGGCTGTTAGACAAGGATCCCGAGAATCCGAAGCAGTCGGACTTACGCCGGGCGGTATCCGCTACACGACAAACGGGAAAAGGCGGACTACGCCATCGCAAGTGATCTTGATCGGACCGAGGCGCTCAATGACGTTGAATTGGCCGCAAATGCGTTTGCGGCATGGGCATCCATCCGAACCGAAAAAATCTCCAAAAATTACATTGCGTCTCTACTGGTGAAGAGCCCCAAAGCCTCTTGAGCTGCGCCTGGCTAGCTCTCAATCTTGAGATTCCGGAACCAAACATCGTCGCCATGATTCTGCAGCGCGATCGAGGACTGCCTGGCCGTCGCGAGCCGATACCGCACCAGCATCTCCCCGCCAATCCAGTGCTCAACATCAAGGCCCCGTTTCATCAGCTTGGCCGCCGTAAAATCGCCTATCTTGACCGCCGCCGGATGCGCCGCCGCGATCTTGTCGTACAGCGCCCCGCACTGCTTAAGTGGACCCTTGCGGGCATCGACATTTTCCTTGTCGTCGGAAAGCTGCATTTCGGGCCCGCGCGCTCGAATATGAAAGCCCTCCAGCCCCTTGGGCTGCCACTTGTCGCTCTTCTCGATCTGATACTTGACGCCGCTGTTGCCGCCCTTCAGCATCTTGAATTCAAAGGTGAACTCAAAGTCTTCATACAGCTTACGTGTCTTGATGTCCTGAAAGGTGGCCAAGCCACCGACGCACTTGAGGCAGCCGTCATCCACCTTCCACGAGGTCGAAGGAAATTCGCTTCCGTCCGCAGCCACCCAGTCATTCAGATCGAGGACGGCGAATGGCGCCAGCAGGATCGCGCGGCGCGAAATCATATGCCGAGCTTCTTACGTGCCAGCGGTTTGGCGTAAGCCGCCGGAGGATTGTGCGCGGTCGTCGCGTAGGCCTTGCGATAGCACTCCATCGCCTTCTCTTTTTCGCCCAGCTTCTCGTAGGCGGCGGCCAGCAAGCACTGAATAAAGGGGTCGTTGAGATTGGCTTTCTGAAAGTCCTCCGCAGCCGTCCTGGCATCGCCCAGATAGAGTGCGACGTAGCCGGTCAAGTAGGGTAGAAACGCGGTTTGCGCGGCACGCAGTGCGGTCATCTTTTCGAGCGCGGCCTTGGAGGCTGCAATGTATTTTTCAGCTTCGGCGCGCTTGCCGCGGCGGGCGGCTAGACGTGCTTGGGCGTGAGCCAACCGGTACTCCCAAAGCGCGGCGCGGTCGACCGGGATCTCGGGCTCTTTCATCCCCAGTTTCGTGCCCAGTTTGTACCAGCGCTCGGCCGCGTCCAAGTCGCCCGCTTCGATGCAGACGCGCGCCGCTTCGTTGGCCATCTCGCCCTGCTGATAGAACGCGTTCTTCGGCTCCTCGGTCTCCCGCGTCACCCAATAATCCATCACCATCTGTTCGTACTCGCCGGTCTTCTTGCAGTTGTTCTCAAAGGCCCAGGACATGGCCATCGCGCGCTGGGCGTTGGCCTTGGCGCGAGAGTCTGCGGCGGAATCGATGGCCTTCTGAAACAGGGCGCGAGCTTCGGTGTACTTACCCGCCAGATCCAGGTCGATTGCCGCGCGCGAGGGGTTCTGCGCCTGCGCAAAGACTGCCAGGCCGACTGCAAAAAAGGTGAGGAACTTCATCGACAAAATTATTTCACAGCCAGTCAGGGGGCGCTAGGATCGATGCATGGCTACCCGCTACGTCGCGTTTCTCAGAGGCATCAACGTCGGGGGCAAGGCCATCCTTCCCATGAAGGATTTAAAGCGCCTCTTTGAAGACGCCAGATGCACCAACGTGGCCACGTACATCCAAAGCGGTAATGTCGTTTTCACCGCGCCCGCAAAAATCGTCAAGACCCTCGACGCAAGCCTCACCGCGCGGATCAAAGAGCAATACGGCCACACGACGCGCCTCGTGATTCGCGACGCCGCAAAGCTGCAAAGCATCGTCGACAACAATCCTTTCCTCGATCGTAGCGACGACCCCACCCGCCTCCACGTCGTCTTTCTAGCCGACCCGCCCACCGCCTCCGAAGCCTTGGACCCTCTCCGTTCGCCACCCGACGAGTTCCGCGTCCTTGGCCAGGAGATCTACCTCCATCTCCCCAACGGCGCCGCCGACACCAAGCTCACCAACGCCTGGTTCGATTCCAAACTCAAAACCGTCAGCACCGGACGCAACTGGCGAACCGTAACCAGGATGCTCGAATTGCTGCTCGCCTAGCGCTTGGTCGGCACCGGCTGCGGCAATTCCTTTTGTCGCAACACCTGCACCTGCGGCACCAGATTGTTAAAGCTGTCCAGTAACGCCGCTGCGATCACCTTGCCCTCGTTGGTGGTCCCCCAACCGCCGAGCGCCGCCCCGCCCAAACTGCCGATCATCAAGCCCCCGGCACCCAGGTCGGTCGCCCGCGCGCTCCCTGTGGCGCTGGCAATCTGCTCGCTGGTCTCGTTGTCGGTCAGAAACAAAATCGTCTGCGCCTCTTTGAAATTGACGTTACCAAGCAAGCCCGCGTATTCACCCACAACCGGCAATCGCGAAACCAGGCCGCCAAAGCTGTCTCCGGCATTACGCTCGCTAAACACGACGGTGGTCAGCATCGAATACTGCGCCTCGATGACCTGACGCTTGCGAACGGTCTGATCCTTGCGCAGCATGCCGGAATTGTCCAACTCCTGCTCCCGCTTGGCCGCTTCAATGCCCGCGCTGCGATCCACCACCCGAAAGCAGCCGCTCTGCTGCATCATCAGGCGCATCAGCGGCAAGGGCGAGGGCAACTGATATCGCGACATGTAGGCGTAGCCGGACGGGTCCTCAACCAACGCGACCGTGGCGATGGGCGCGGCACAGCGCAGCAGATCCTTCGCCGCGTTCTTGGCCCCCGCGCCGCCGCCAGAACCGCTCACCTCGCTGCCACCTTGCCCCTTTTCCGTTTGACGGCAAGCGGCCAGACTCAACACACAAAGCACTAAGAGGAAGCGGCGCATCAACTACGAGAGTACACTTGCCTGCATCCCGATTTGGTAAGCCACAGCGCGGTCCGCGTTTTTCCCCAGCGCACCGAAGAAACGTTCGATCGGCTCACCCACCGGTTCCACGCCCAGCGCAAAGCTTTGATGATGAATGGGCATAATTCGCTCGGCCCCCGCCATGTTGGCCATCGCCACCGCCTCCTCCGGGTTGCAATGCGCGTGAATCCAAGGGTTGTAAGCGCCAATCGGCATCACTGCCAAATCAATCGGACGCTGCACTCGTGCCTCTTTGAACAAGGCGGTAATCGCCGTGTCGCCGCCGAACAGAACCCGGTAGCGGCCCGACTCGACCAGGTAGCCGTTGTAACCGCGATAAGTGTCCGTGCGGACCCGCGCGCCCCAGTGGCGTACCTCGAGGCCCCGCACGCTCAGCGGGCCAAGCTGAACGCTTTCCCGCCAGCCCACCTCCCGCACCGATTTCCACTTGGGCACATCCAGCAGGTCCTGCGTCTGGCGCGCGCAAAGGACTGCGATCTTCTGGCTCGCCAGCGCTTTCAGGCTCGGAATGTCCCAATGATCGAAGTGCGCGTGGGTCAGCAAAACCAGGTCAATCTTCGGTAGTTTCCCGATGGCCATGGCTGGCTGAACCAGCCGCTTGGGGCCGATCGTGCCTACCAGTAGATCCAAGCCACAGCGGTCGCTAAAGACTGGGTCGGTCAAGATCGTAAAGCCATCGATTTTCACCAGCGTTGTGGCGTGACCCAGCCAAGCGGCGTGCAGCCCAGTGTCCGGCCAAAGCTCAGGTGTGGGATGAAGGGAAGCTGCGGGAATCGAGCGTTTCATGTCCTGGTAAAGTTGGCTCCAGAAGAAGGACGGTGCCTGACGATAGGCCGCATAGCCCAGGCCAAGGGCGGCAAAAGTACCGGTACCTCCAAGTAAACTTCTGCGGCTAATACCCAAAGCGCTCCTCCTTCCAGGGGTCTCCATGCATGTGATAACCGTTGCGCTCCCAGAATCCCGCCCGGTCTTCTGCCAGGAATTCCAGACCACCCAGCCATTTGGCGCTCTTCCATGCATAAAGCTGGGGAACGATCAGACGGGCCGGGGCACCGTGCTCAGGCGTCAGCAGTTCGCCGTCGTGCTCGATGGCCACCAGCGCATCGGCGGCCAGGAAATCGGCCAAGGGCAAGTTGGTCGTCCACCCAAAATCGTAACCCAGTGCGCTCACAAACTTTGCCTCCGGCTTGACGCCGCCGGCCAACTCCAGCAGCGTCGCCACCGACACGCCACTCCATGTGTTATCCAGCCGCGACCAGCGCGTTACGCAATGAAAATCGGCTAAAACCTGAGTCCGGGGCAGCGCCAGGAACTCCTCCCAAGTGAGACTGACTTCCTTCCCAATCAGCCCGAAAAGGTCCAGCCGCCACTTGGCCATGTCGATCGGCGGAGTGCCGCTGGCATCCAGCACCGGCCATTTGTGAGTTTGGCTCTGGCCAGGGGGAATGCGATTGGCACGCTGTGTGTCGGGTGAGGTGACCATCTCCCCTTAGGATGCCTCAAATTTTGGAAGGATCCCCCTAAAGCTTTGGTTCCCGTTTGCCGAACTCTCTGTTATGCAGTCGGACTAGGGTTTTAGCCTTAGAAAATATTTTGCCAACTTAGTACTTGTAGTAGTACCAAAACTGCTATAAGCTAAACACGAGCTGAGAAAATTTCCTCACTTTATCCACTCTTTCAGCAATGACACTGTTGAAAAGCGTGCGGATGGAAATGGTGGTGCTACTCATCCTCTCGCTCCTCGCCGCCGATGCTGCGGACGGAAAAGCAAAGTTTGTCGGTGGCACCTTGGCCGAATTTAAGAGCGGTCAGGACGGAATCCTGGGGATCTCACAGTCGGATGTGATGACGTACTCGTCAAAGCAGCAGCGGGTGGAGATTTCCTACAACCAGGTGCAATCGCTCGAGTACGGCCAAAAGGTAGACAGGCGTTACCTGGAGGCAATCTTGATCTCGCCGATGTTTCTGTTAAGCAAACGTCGCGATCACTATCTGACTGTTCACTACAAAGACTCGAAAGGACGCGATCAGGCCATAGTTCTTCAACTGCCAAAGGGCGCTGTCCGGCCCACTTTGGCAAGCCTCGAGGCTAGAACCGGTCTGAAAGTGATGGTTCAAGACGATGAAGCAAGGAAGACGTACCGCGGCTAAGCAGCTCTTGTTGAGTTTTGGATGGTCCGGGCTGGCTTTGGTGGCCGAAGACAAAGTAGCCGCCCCCGTGTCGATTGCACCCGTGAGAACCGGTCCGCCGCCGAATCCCATCGAAGACGGATTGGCCCAGTTGTTGAACGTCAGGCGTCTGCACGTGCAGGAACTCACCGGGGGCGAGGCAGCTATGCAAATCCGCGACATGATCATTGCCGCGATCCAGGCCTCCGGCTTCTTCTCGGTAACGGAGAATCCCGAACGGGCCGACGCATTCTTGCGTGGCACGGCTGAAGATTTGGTCTTTACCGATCAGTTTTCCTCGCATGAATCCGTGGGTGTCCGAAGCGGGTTCGGGACGGGGCGGGGAAGCACGAGCAGCCGGGGCTACGAACGGAACTCGGCGTCGATCGGCGTCAGCCAGAGCGAGGACAGCAAATCGTCCGAGCGTAAGCACGAGGCCGTGGCGGCGGTGCGCATCGTCAATAAAGAGGGCGATGTGATCTGGTCGACCACACAGGAAAGCCTCGGCGCAAAGTTTCGCGGCGCCTCCGCCGACGTGGCCGAAAAAATCACTCGGCAACTCAGGGCCGATATGGACCGCGCGCGAAAACTGCCGCGGATCGAAGCGCAAATGGAAACGCGTCGCGGGCTGGGAATGGCGCGCGTTGGCTAGCTAAGCAATTCGAACCGTCTTACGGGAATTCGTTTGCCCCGCAATCACTTCAACGGCGTCACGCCGTACGCCAAAGTGCGCCGCCAGGATCCGGCACAATTCCTCATTGGCCTTGCCATCCTCCGGCACCGCGGCCACCCTCACCTTCAGCGTCCCGTCCGCCATCGGGCCGATCACTTCGCTGCGCGCGGCGCGCGGCATCACTTTAACGTGAAGAACCATTGCTCGCCGGCTTTGATCTCTACCGGGTGCGTTAGGGCCACTTGTCCACGCTGACCGCTCAATTCAACGAAGGCAATTTTCTCCAGCAGGCAGGACCCTTTCCCGTAGCACCCGACGCCAATCTGCGTCACCGAGAATAGCTTCGTGTTGGGCGGTAACTCCACCGCTACACGCATCCACCCGCTACGCTCCACCGTCAGGCGAACATCCCCTAAATGGCTCATGTACATCGGTCGCTCCATGCCGCGAAGCTGCATTCCGATGGCGATTCGCCCGCCGTCGCGCTGCGTCGATTTGAACTCCATATAGGCGTAGTTGAGCGGGTCCGAGATATCTTCGCCTCGCACCGTGCCAAAGGGCCGCAGCTTTTCCTCGCGCTTCAACTCTTCGCGCATGATCTTCCACGTCTCGGGCTTCAGATCCATGACGTACTCGCGCGAGTGGTCTCGCAAGTCCACCAGCATCGGCTCAAAATCGTAGCGCTGACCGGCTTTGGTCGTCACTCCCGCCACCATGTTGTTGCGCGTCACCGGCACCAACAACGGCCTGTCGCCCTCAAAAGGGCCGGTGTAGGCGACGTCCTGATGATTGGGGCCCTGAATCTCGCGGCGCGTTGCGGAGCCGTCCGCGTTCAACCACACCTTGTACACATATTCGATATCCGTCGTGCGGCCCCAGCGCGCCATCAACGCCCGCGTTGATGTCCCTCCGTCTTCATTAGAGAAGATCACGGTGTAGGTCAATGAGCTTTCATTCGCATCCCACTCGCAATAAAGCAGCAGCGGAATGTCGGATTGCGTGCCGATCGTATCCGCTCGCTGATACAGAATCGGCGCATGGCGTTTGATATCGGGCGTCTGGGCGTTCCCCATTCCCACCATCGACAACAGCGCGCAAAGCATCGTCATCACGCCTGCGATGGTGCGCAACAGCTTACCGGTTGGGCAGGGTTTTTCTAGAATCGCGTCCACTAAGGCTTCCTCCGGTGTTCCGCGCAACTCCTGCGCCGCCCCGCTCAAAACCACCAGTTTGGGCGCGGGGCGCTCGCCCTTGATCGACCGGATCATCGCCAACCCGTCGGCCAACGTCGGGATGCGTAGATCCATCAAAACCAAATCGGGCGAAGCCTGCGAGTCAACGATCGAATGGCCGCTGTTCTCCAACAACATCCCGCGCAACTCCCGTTGGTCCAGGTCGTCCTCAATCAGATGTATGCGCGGCATTACTCAAAGAGTACTCCGCCGATGACCATCTGCGGCAGAGTCTGGTTCCAAGTCTTCGGGATTGTATCGAAGGGCAGGCGGAAGTCCTTCGTCTCAGCTGCCTTCAAGCCGCCGCGATCCGCCCGCACAATGGCAACCGTGTCGCGAAAAATTACCTGATTGTAGGGGTCGTTGAAGATGCAGATAAGCTCAACCTTTTTCAGCGCCCGTCCGCCCTTGTTGGTGATCTTCCCGGTGATCTCAACCAACTGCTGCCCGCCAAAGCTCTCCGCCGCCTTCATCTCGACGCCGCTCAGGCTCAGGCTGCGTATGTACGCCTTGGCTTCCTCCGGGCTGGCTTGGGTGCCGTTAGAGGCAGGGCCGCAGCAACAAAGCCCCACGGTCAGAATCAGGATCAGCGCAAGTTTCATCTTTTAGTCAGCATATACGGTGCGGCTAGATGCTTGAGACAAAAACATCTTAGCTAAACACACTCAGATAAATAGACAGTGTATGGCTAATATGCTAAGCTTCTCTTGGATACCTCTATGGACTTCAACCGCTTTACCGAAAAAGTGCAGGAATCTCTGAAAACCGCTCAGGGCTTGGCGCTCAAGCTGCAAAATCAGCAAGTGGATGTCGAGCACGAACTGGTAGCGCTGCTCGGGCAGCAGACCGGCCTGGCCGCCGGCATCCTGAAACGGGCCGACATCGCCCCTGAACCCTTGCGCGAGCGGCTGGAGCGCGAGCTCGACAAGCTGCCCAAAGTTTCAACCCAAACCGGCGGGCCAGACCAGATCTACATCACCACGCGCCTGACCAAACTCTTCTCCGACGCCGAGGATGAAGCCAAGAAGCGCAAAGATGACTTCTTAAGCGTCGAGCATCTGCTGTTGGCGATGACCCAGGACAGCGGCACCGCTGGCCGTCTGCTCAAAGAGGCTGGCGTGCGGCGTGACAAGCTGGAGGCAGCGATCCAAGGCGTGCGCGGAGCCCAACGAGTGACCAGTCAAAACCCCGAAGAAACCTACGAAGCCCTCGAAAAATACGGTCGCGACCTAACCACTATGGCCGCCCAAGGCAAGCTGGACCCGGTCATCGGGCGCGACGAAGAGATCCGCCGCGTAGTTACCGTCCTCTCGCGCCGTACCAAGAACAACCCCGTCTTGATTGGCGAACCCGGCGTCGGCAAGACGGCCATCGCCGAGGGCCTCGCCCAGCGCATCGTGCGCGGCGACGTCCCCGAGGGCCTCAAGAACAAGCGCGTCATCTCGCTCGATATGGGTGCCCTGATTGCCGGTGCCAAGTATCGCGGCGAGTTTGAAGAGCGCCTCAAGGCCGTGCTCAAAGAAGTGACCGAGAGCAAGGGGCAGGTCATCCTCTTCATCGATGAGCTGCACACCGTCGTCGGTGCCGGCAAAACCGAAGGATCGATGGACGCGGGCAATCTCCTCAAGCCCGCCTTGGCCCGCGGCGAGATGCACTGCATCGGCGCAACAACGTTGGACGAGTATCGCAAGTACATCGAAAAGGACGCGGCCCTGGAGCGGCGCTTCCAGCCGGTCATGGTCGATCAACCCAGCGTGGAGGATACGATCTCGATCCTGCGCGGCCTCAAAGAACGCTATGAGGTACACCACGGCGTGCGAATCAAGGATGCCGCGCTGGTGGCCGCCGCAGTTCTTTCCAATCGATACATTACCGATCGCTTCCTGCCCGACAAAGCCATCGATC
>JANXUM010000292.1 GCA_025356215.1 Bryobacter sp.
GCCTGCTCCCGCCCTGACCGGTCGGGCGGTTCCATCACTCGACCCTGCGCCCTTGCTTTCGCCATGAATGCGGTCAGCGTTTGCCGGTTCGTGACTCTCATGCGCGCGTTAGCGCTGGCTCGTTCCGATCGCTCGCCCCGGCGGCGCATCGCCGTCGCGGTTTTGCCTTCATGTTTCGTGGGCTCTCTCGAAAGCAACGCAGCCGCAGCCATATCCCCACGCCGCTCGGCGTCTCGGGCCTGGGCAGAGAGTCGGCGGTGATCGATACGCTCGACCAGACCAGCACGGCTGAGGTGCTCGTTCGTGATCGCTGCCACGCGCGCCCGGATCGCCGCGACTTCGAGCGGCCCGGTCTTCTGGTCATCGAGTTGGCGCACTTTGCTTGTGAACCCCTCCGCCCCCAGGGAGCGGGTGGTAAACAGCAAATGCGCGTGTGGTTGCGCGGATCACCGCGCGCGTCGGGCGCGTGGATGGCCATCATCACGGCCACCCCATAGGTGTCGACGAGCATTTGCGAAACATCCCGCGCCAACCCCTTCCGCTGATCCGCATTGAGCGCGGACGGCAACGAGATTTCCAGCTCCCGCGCCAGGCGTGAGTTGATGCGCTGATCACTGGCCTCGGCCGCGTTGAACAGCCGCTCAAGATCGGACGCCCAGGCCGGTGCGTTCGATGGCTTCAGGACTTCGACAGCGGCCACGCCGGCGCGTTTGCGGTAGTCGTGAACGGTGCCGGTCACATCACAACGCAGGGATGTGCCGCTTCGATAAGCCGCGGCGGCAACAGCACTGTGGCCGGCTGACCGTTGGAAGACTTTGAGAGACGCATGAAAGATGGCGATGACCAAACTCCTTTTGGGCATCGGATCACTGTAATGGAGTCAGCCTGAGCCGCAAGCGAGAGAAAAAGCGTATAAGGCAGGACAGTGCTGGTCATCAGGGGGAGGGAGCCGCCATGCGCATCAAGAGCATCCGCATCAAGAACTTTCGCGCGTTCGCAGACGAAACGATCACGCTAGATCCTTACAGCTGTCTGGTGGGGGCCAACGGTGCGGGGAAATCCACGGTGCTCTGCGCACTCAATGTGTTTTTTCGCGAGGCGACGAACTCGACAGATGTTCAGGCGCTGACGCCGGAAGATTTCCACCGCAAAAACACCAGCGAGCGTATTGAGATCACGCTCACGTTTCACCAGCTAGCCGCGACGGCTGAAACGGATCTGAAGGACTATGTGCGGCACGGGGAGCTGATCGTCTCCGCCGTGGCCGACTTTGACCCCGCCACGGACAAAGCCAAGGTGCGTCAAGTTGGCAGCCGCATGGGGATGGCCGAGTTCGCACCGTTCTTCAAGGCCTACGGCGATAAGGCAACAGCGGGAGTGCTTGATCCGATTTTCCTCGGGTTAAAAGCGAAATACGACGGGATTGCCAGCGCAAAATCCAAAGATGATCGTGCGGACGCGTTGCGCAACTTTGAATCTCAAAACGAAGGTCTGTGCGCACCGCTGGAAAGTGAGGACGCCTTCTACGGCATCGCCGGCGTCTCGCGGCTCAAGTCGCATATCCAGTGGGTCTATGTGCCCGCAGTCAAAGACGCCAGCGATGAACAATCGGAAAGCCGGGATAGTGCGCTGGGCAAACTGCTCGCTCGCACCGTCCGCGCCAAGGTTAACTTCAAAGAGGAAATCGCAGCCCTGGAGCTTGATACATTGAAGAGCTATCGCGCGCTCGTGGATCGCCAGCAAGGCGTGCTCAACGATGTCGCCGATTCCCTGACGCGTCGATTGACGGCGTGGTGTCATCCGGAAGCAGAAATCAAACTGACGTGGACGAACGCGACGATTCCCATCAAAGAACCCACGGCCCGTGCCATTGCGGGTGAGGCTGGTTTCCAAGGCGATCTGGCACGGTTCGGCCATGGCTTCCAGCGCTCTTACCTAATCGCCCTGCTTCAAGAGCTCTCGGCGACAGATGAGCAGGACGGCCCGACTTTGATCCTCGGCTGTGAGGAACCGGAGTTGTATCAACATCCCCCTCAGGCGCGCTATTTGTCGCAAGTGCTCCAAGACCTCTCGGAGCGCAACGCCCAGGTCTTGATCACGACGCACAGCCCGTATTTCGTCGGTGGCGCGAGCTTTGAAAGCATCCGAATGGTTCGGCGTGATGCGGGGAGCAGCAGCGCTTGCGCGCGATCGATCACCTATGATGATTTTGCGCAGAGTTATGCGGAAGCCAACGAAGATAAGCCGCTTCGCCCCGATGCGATTGCCGCGCAGATCCACGAAGTGTTGCGACCTCAAATCAATGAGATGTTTTTTGCGCGCCGGGTGGTTCTCGTGGAAGGCTCAGAGGATGCCGCCTACATCATGGCGTGGATGGCCCTCACGAACCGGATCACGACGTTCCGCAGCTTGGGAATCCATGTCGTTCCGGTCGATGGCAAGAGCCGATTGGCCCGTCCGCTGATCGTGGCGCAGCGCCTGAACATTCCCGTGTTCGTCGTGTTCGATGGGGACTGGAAGCTGCGCGAGGATGGGCGCCACAAGGCTGACAACAGTCGTTTGATGCGCCTCCTTGGGTCACCTGGTGATCCCCTGTTTTCCGAGCAAACGATTTTCCATTCTCAATACACGCGCTGGGCGCACGATATCGCTCACGATGTGAACATTGATTTGCTGGCGTCGTTGGGCAACGCGCAGTTCGAAGCGGTGAAACAATATGCGTGCGTTCAGTGCGGACAAGCGCCCGACATGGCGAAAAATACGACCTTCATCCAGCACCTGTTGACTCAGGCCAAAGCCTATCAGGCTGAGTGTGGAACCCTTGAGCGCTTGTGCTCTGCGATCCTTGGAGAAGTGCCACCGATTTGAGCGGGGCTAGTCGGCACATCGTGCCGGGGTTCGGGGCGCAGCTCCGACGCAATCTGGGGGCCCCGGAGGGCCCCCGGGCAAACGCAGTTTGCGTAAGTGCGCTGTTGCTAGCCTTGCTCATTGGATTCAGCATTGATCTTGCGCGTCCACAAACTTCTGCTATTGCTTAGTAAGCAGCCACCTCAACCAACGGAGAACCGATGATGATCAAGAAGCAAACACCAGTGTCTGAGCGGATGCCGCTGAGCATTCTCATCGGGTATGTCTTGAT
>JANXUM010000303.1 GCA_025356215.1 Bryobacter sp.
GTCTACTCAAAGTAAAATCGATCGCCAAAATCGGCTTTGTGCTCGATGCCGCCTATAACCAATCCGCCGCTGTGCAAGCCATTTTCGAAGGCGCCATCGCCGCCGATTACGAGCCCGACGAGCATAAGTCGAAGAAAGACGCCAAGCACGCCGACAGCTTCACGCTGCTCGCCCCCGGTGGCTCGACGGAACTCGCCGAGGCTGCCCGCGCCGGCGGCATCATTGGCGAATCGCAAAACTTTGCCCGCACGCTGATCAACGAGCCGGGCAACCTGCTGCAACCTCTCGTTCTCGCGCAGAAAGCGCGCGCGATGGCCGAGGCGAACGGCCTCGATTGCGACGTCCTCGACGAAGATCGCATGAAACAACTTGGTATGGGCAGCCTGCTTTGCGTTTCGCAAGGCTCCGCCGCACCCCCCGCCTTGATCGTGCTCCATTACAAGCCCGAGACGGCCAAGAACGGCGTCCATCTCGGCCTCATCGGCAAGGGCGTCACTTTTGACACCGGTGGCATTTCGATCAAGCCCAGCGAGAGCATGGAGAAGATGAAGTACGACATGGCGGGAGGCGCGGCCGTCATTGGCGCCATGCAGGCCATCGCCCAATTGAAGCCCAACGTCGAAATCACCGCCTTCATTCCGGCTGTGGAGAACATGTGCAGCTCGCGCGCCGTCCGTCCCGGCGACATCGTTACGTCGCTCTCGGGCAAGACCATCGAGGTGCTCAATACCGACGCCGAGGGCCGCCTCATTCTGATCGACGCGATCACTTACGCCAAGCGTCAAGGCGTCACCATGATGGTGGATGCCGCGACGCTCACCGGCGCGATCTCGGTTGCCCTGGGTGGGGTCAACGTCGGTGCTTTCACCAACAATGAAGCTTGGCAGCAACAAGTCCTCGACGCCTCAAAGGCCGCTGGCGAGAAGATGTGGCCAATGCCGATGGACGACGACTATAAGGATCTGCTGAAGAACTCCTTCGCCGACATGCCCAACATCGGCAGCCGTGGTGCCGGGTCGATCACTGCGGCGCTCTTCCTCAAAGAGTGGGTCGAAGACACCCCGTGGGTCCACCTCGATATTGCCGGGACGGCCTGGATTGACGAGCCTAAGCCCTTCCTTGCAAAAGGCCCCACTGGTGTGGCGTTGCGGACATTTGTCGAACTCGCCCAACGCCTGGGTTAACAACGCCTGGGTTAATAGCGCCTGGGTTAACAGCGCCTGGGTTAATAGCGCCGAACGGTTGTCGAATACAGCGTCGAGTTTCCGGCCGTGTCCCAAGCCCTGACCTGGATCGCGTTGAATCCGACCGCGACATTTACGTCGAACATCCAGTTAGTAACTCCGCTGGCTATGTTCGCTGCGGCCACCCCGCTCTGGTCGCCGGCGGAATTCGTCCAGGTTACTTTTTGTACGCCGACGTTGTCCGTCGCCGTGCCCTTGAAAGTCAGCTTCGCCGAGCTTGTGATGATGTAATTGCCGATCGGTTGTTGAATCGTCATGATTGGTGGGGTCTTGTCCTCTCCGGGATTGGTGCCGGGCGTTGCGGGGTTGGATGCCGCCGTCCGTTCCACTGTGATCTTCTTCGTGCTGGCGATTCCGCTTCTGGCCATCGCCGTAATTGTGATTTCATTCGTACCCGTCTCCAGCGTCACTTGCGCGCTCCAGGTCTCCGCCCCGCTGGCTACACCGGCGCGCCCGCGGCTGGTGCTCCACCGCACACTCGCGATTCCCGCAGCGTGACTGGCCGAACCGGCCACCCGAATTTCTGCTGCGGTTGTCGAGGCATTCGCGCTTGCCGGCGACGCGATGGTCAACTGGACATCGCCGTTCGCCTCACGCGTCAAAGTCCGCCGCGCAATGCTCTTGACTGCGCCCAAGCTTCCCTGCACGGTCAACCGATTTTCCCCCGCGCTTAGTGGAACGGCGCCGCAAGTCCAGGTGCTGCCGGTGCTGTTCACCAGGCAACTGCCCTTGGCCGCGTTGGTCTCGTTCAAATAGTCCACCTTCAGACCTGCGCCGGAATTGCTCGCCCCGCCGCTGAGGTTCGTAGACTCGCCGGAAATCTTGACCCCCTCAGTCGGACTCACGATGTTGATCGACAATGGCGACGCGGTTGGAGTCGGTGTCGTGCTCCCAGCTTCGGCATAAATCTGCCGGATCGAATCGATATCGGCCGTCTTCAATCCGTCCGCCTTCTGGTAGTACGGATACATCACCGATCGGGCGTCGTCGGTGTGCCCAATCCCCAGGGAATGCCCCAGTTCGTGCAGCACCACACTGTACAAATCCCACTGCCCGCCAACACTCCAACTCCAGGCGTCGTTGATGTGGATGTCGCCCGCCTGAGGCTCCGGATTCGGCGGCGCTGGATAAAAGCTGTGCGCCAATACCGTCGTTCCGGACGTAAACGCATAAGGGTCGCCATGATCGCCCGTCGCAAACTGGATGTCCAAATTCTTGGTTGCCGTGCGCGTCGCCGTCTCGGCAAAGCTCACCGCCACCACCCTCGCCCACTCGTCCATCGCCCGGCGCACCTCTGTCTTGAATTGATCCGCCGCAACGCGGTTGCTGATGTTGCCAAATGAGTAAGTCACGCTCGCCCGTCCCCGCCCCGGTCCGTCCCATCCCTCGCCATAGCTGGCCGCCAGCATCGCTACCGGATAGCCGCCGCTCAACGCTTCACCGCAAGATAGGAAGATCTCCCCGGCTCGCATTCCCGCCGGTGCCGCGTACAAGAATTCGACTTCATCCCACAGTCCCAACGCCGCAATCTGATTTCGGGTCAGCCCCGCCAGTCGGTCTACGTCGGCAAGCGCCGCATGTCGGATGAGTGAGGTCCCGGCAACGCCTTCGGCCTCAAGGATCGCCTCAATTTCCCAAGCCTCCACGTCGCTGTGAAAGTGCACGATCGTCAACTGTGTTTCTTCCTCCGCCGCCAGATTCGCGATCGCCAGACCCTCGACGCGAAGCGGCGCGCTGAGCTTATCCGTCGCCAGGATCGGCCCGCGATAAGTGAAGGCCAGCCCCTCCCAGTTCATCCCGTCCGGCACCGCCACCACATACCCGTTCACCGGTATGCTGCTGATGACCGTCGCCCCGCGCAGCCGCCACTCCGCCAGATCCGCCGTGAACGGATCTAACTGCACCAGCCAATGCGTCCGCCGCTCGGCCACCCTGCGAGGCTGACTCTCCGCGGCCTGCACTCGCCCCGTCGTCGAGTCTTCAGGCCTCGGTTCGATAATTCTCGTTTTCAGGCGTAACTCTTCCGCGCCCGCAGCCGGGACGAAAGAAACGCAGGCTGCCGCAAGGGCCAGACGCAGACGTTTCATGGGTTAGATGGATTTCCGTTAGGCTTCTTATCGGGCCGGGCCGGGCGGAGTTGACAAAAAATTGGCGATTTTTTGCCGCCCCGGCGCACTACATCATGTGAGGTCTTTACTTCCCCTACTCCTCGCCCTCGGCTTGGCGGCGCAAGGCCCGGCCCCTTGGCGCATTCGCACGCTTGCCGGCGGCACCGCGGCCGGTGACGGTGGCCGCGCCGCCGAGGCCTCCATTCGCTATCTTCAGGGCGTCGTTGCCGATGCCGATGGCAACGTCTATTTCACCGATGCCGATGACCACCGCCTCCGCCGCATCGATCCGTCTGGCGTTGTTAGCACTCTGGCTGGCGCGGGGTTCGCCGGCTACTCCGGCGACGGCGGCCTCGCCCGTCAAGCGCTTCTGAACACTCCCTATGGCCTTTGCCTCTCCCCCTTGGGCGACCTGATCTTCGCCGACCTCGGCAACGCCCGCGTCCGCCGCATTTCTCGCGACGGACGGATCGACACCATCATCGGCGGTGGCGTCCGCCCGCTGCCCATCGGCACCCAAGCCCTGAATCCGCTCGAGGTGAAGTTAATCGCCCCGCGCAACGTCCTCGCCACCCGCGCGGGCTCGATTTTTGTTTCTGAATTCGGAGCCAACTCCATCCTCGAAGTCCGCGCCGACGGGATGATCCGCACTGTCGCCACCGGCGTTACGGCCCCAACCGGCCTCGCCGTCGACGCCGATGGTTCGTTGCTTTTTCTCGACAGCGGCCGCGCCACGCTGCGCCGGCTGCGCCCCGATGGACGCATCGATACTCTACTGGCCGCCTCGCCCGCGATGCCGCTCGAGCGCCCCTTGGGCCTCGCGGTCCGGCGCGATCAAAGTCTACTGATCGCCGACACGCGCGGCGATTTCCTCTGGCAACGCGACGCCCTTGGCAACGTCAGTAATTTTCCACCCGGCGGCCGCGACGTCGCACTCGACCCACTCGGTAACATCTTCACCGCCGGCGGCCCCTGGCTGCGTAAGTTGAACTTACTCGGCCTTACCGACATACTCATCGGCAATGCTTACTCCACGTACCGCGGCGACGGCGGCCCCGCTGCCAATGCCCGCTTGAATCTCCCCCAAGCCGCCGTTGCCGATTCCAAGGGAAATCTCTACTTCAGCGACACCGCCAACCACCGCGTCCGCCGCGTCTCGCCCGATGGCGTCATCTCGACGGTCGCCGGCTTCGGCGAGCCCGCCTTTCGCGGCGACGGCGGCCCGGCGATTGAGGCCGGCCTCAACACCCCCACTTACCTCGCCGTGGACGCCTACGACAACATCTATGTCTCTGACACGGGCAATCACCGCGTGCGCGCCTTCACCCCCGGCGGCGCCATCCAGACCTTCGCAGGCAATGGGCGCAACGAATATTCCAACGACAATATTTTTGCCACACAAGCCTCGATCGCCGGTCCCGCCGGTCTCGCCATCGACGAGGCCGGCAACATCTATGTCGCCGAACGCAATCAGAATCGTGTTCGCCGCTTTGCCCCCGGCGGCCGCGTCGTCACCGTCGCCGGCAACGCGCTGCGCGGCAATTCCGGTGACAACTACGACGCCTTGCTCTCCAGCCTGAACTCACCCGGCGCCGTTGCCCTGGACTCCCAAAGCAACCTCTACATCGCCGATCAAGGCAACAATGCCATCCGCGTTGTCACTCCATCGACGGGCCGCATTCGCACGCTGCTCTCCGACCTCAAACGCCCCGAGGGCTTGGCCGTCAGTCCCAACGGAACGCTCTATTTCAGTGAATCTCAACGTCACACCGTCCAACAACTCAGCCCGTCCGGCGAGCGCACTGTCATCGCCGGCCGCCCCGCCGACAATGGCTTCAACGGTGACTCCTTCGATGCAACCCTAGCCACGCTCAACGAGCCCGCTGGCCTCGCGCTCCTTCCCAATGGCACCCTCGCCATCGCAGACCGGCTCAACCACCGCATCCGATTGGCCGAAGCCTCCGTCGAAATTGTCCTCCCCATCCTCCAGATCCATCGTGTCGTCCACGCGGCCACGTTTCAGGATTCAAGTCTCGTTCCTGGTCTCCTGATGACCCTGCTGACAGACCAAATCGCACAGCCTGAACTTGCCGAAATCACGCTCGATGGCATCGCCGCGCCGATCTCGTTTGCCAACTCGACGCAAGTCAATTTTCAAGTTCCCTACGCGATTGCGGGGCGTACGCAGGCCAGCCTTGAGTTCCGCGTCGGCGGCGCATTGCGCTTCAAATCGATTCTTAAAGTCATAGGTGCGGCCCCCGCCTTCTTTGAGGTCCCGGGCAGCGCTGGCCTCGTCAATCCCAACACCGTCCGATCCGGTGATGTCCTTGCGCTCACCGCTACCGGCGAGGGGCTGTTACGCGAGCAAGATGGCATAAACGTCCCCTACCTGGGCTGCGCGGTTTCGATCGGCGGCGTTGACGCCGAAATCCTCTACGCTGGCGCTCCGCTGGGTTCCCCGGGCCCCATTCAGATCAACCTGCGCGTGCCCAACGCCCTCCGCGGCGTGCTCCCGATCACGCTGAGAATCGGTTCTTACACAAATCCCAAATCGCAGTTTATTTTAGTGGACTAGCTCGCAGCGCCTCGATTTCCGCCAGCATCCCGTCCGTCATTGCCTTGGCCACCGCTTCTCCTTTGGCTCGCGTCGCCAGCGTCGCATGCCCAAAAACACCGCTCGGCGAATAACGTCCCGCCTTGTTCGGGTCTCGCGTCAAGAGACCAGCCGCCGTGGTCGGCGCGTCGTCCTTGACAGCCTTTTTCATGTCGACTGTTTTGGGCGCGATGTGTAACATCAGTGAGGTTTCGATTTCATCGGCGTGGGTTCCATTCTTCTGTTGCTTGATCTTTGCCTCGGCCGCTGCCCCTACCCGCGGCACGTCGGTGTAGCGCAGGACGATGCCCTCGGCGCCCAGAATTTCCGCCGCCGGCTTCAGTGCGCGCGGCGTCGATACCCCTGTGTTCAAAACGTAAAATCGCTTCGGACCAAAGCGCGCCAAGCCCCGGCAGATGTCCACGATCAGAGCTCTCGCCGTTTCCAGTCGCAACCCCGTCCAGCCCGGATACTCGGCGAATGCCGGATAGTAACTGCAATTCACCGTCGGAGCGATCACCACATCCGCCTTGGTCAGCACTTGCGGCGTGAAATATTGCGCCAACAGGAAATCGTCTCCAGAGTTTTTGCAACAATAGCGCGCATGCGCTACTTTCGCTATCTTGCCCTTTTCGTTGCTCTGCCTCTGGCCGCACAGACTGTTTCCACCCTGAAGGTGCCCACATTCTCTCAACCATGCTGGCCGACAACGTGGGCTTTGGCGAATGGGGCTTCGCCGCTCTGGTTGAGGCCGACGGTCATCGCATCCTCTTTGACACGGGCGCGCACCCCGATACCGTACTGCGCAATTTGGCCGCTCTGAAGATCGACATCGCCGACGTTACCGACGTCGTGTTGAGCCATCATCACCTCGATCACACGGCCGGGTTGCTTACCCTACGCGAGACTTTCAGCAAGCGAACTCCCAG
>JANXUM010000336.1 GCA_025356215.1 Bryobacter sp.
GCGACCGGCTGGTATACATCGCCCATACGCCTCAATGGTTCCCATTCGGTCCCGAGGCCTGGCATCAGGATGCAGAAGCCACCGCTCTCCTTGCCGACGCCCTCGCCATCGTCGCCATCGGCACCCACATGGCCGCATACATCGAGCAGCATCTCGGAAGGCCCGCGCAGGTCGTCCACCCCGCCATGTACGGTGCGCCGCCGTGGCCGGAATTCAACAACTTCGACCTACAGTCCGTGCTCCTGATCAACCCCTGCACCGTCAAGGGCCTGCCCATCTTCTTAGAGCTCGCCAAACGCTATCCGCAACGCCACTTTCTAGCCTTGAAAGGCTGGGGCACAACCAGCGGCGACATCGACTCAATGGCCTCGTTGCCCAACATCGAACGGCTCGACACCGTGGCCAGCATCGACCAAGCCTTCGCCCGCGCGTCCGTTCTGGTCGCCCCGTCGCTCTGGTACGAAGGCTTTGGCCTCGTCGTCACAGAGGCGATGCTGCGGGGCGTCCCGGTTCTCGCCGCCGCCCACGGCGGTCTCGATGAAGCCGCCGCCGCGTCTCGCTATCGCCCGCCTGTCGAACCGATTCGGCAGTGGCTTCCCCGCCACGATGAGACCGGCATGCCCATCGCAGTCATCCAAGACCAGCCGTACGATGCCTGGGCCAGCGCCCTCGACCAACTCCTTGGCGATCGCCATGAATACACAAGGGAGCGCGCCACCGTCATGAACGTGGCGCGGGACTTCGCCAGCCACACCAGCCCCAACGATCTCGAGGCACTCCTACTCACCCTGCGGCCCAAGCCCCGCCGCATCTATCTCATCCACAACTCTACTTACTTCCCAGGCTCCGGAGGAGGCGACAAGTCCAACCGCATCCTGATGGACGCGCTCGCCAAAGAGGGCCACATCCTTCGCGTTTTCACGCGCCTCGAACAGTTCGGCGACTCTGAACACCGCGCCTACAGAGATGACATTGAAAGCCGCGGGATACCTGTCCAGGATTGGCACGATTCCGGAGTCGATTTCACCCTGCGCGGCGCCGCCGTACGCGTCGTTACGCATAACATCAATCTCCGCCAAGCCCTGCGCGACGACCTCGCGGCCTTTGCGCCCGATACCATCCTCGCCTCCACCGACGACCCCGCCCATCTGCTGCTTGAGCCCGCCCTACAGCACGAATTCGCCCGCCTCGTCTACCTTGTCCGCGCCACCATCGCCCTCCCCTTCGGCCCGGACGCCTCCACTCTGAGCGATGAGCGAACCCAGCGCCTGCGCCGCGCCGACGCCGTCGTCGGCGTGAGCGAATACGTGGCTCGCTATTGCCGCGAGCATGGCGGTCTCGATGCCGTCCACGTCCCGATATCTCTCTCGGACGACTCTAATCCCCCCGACGTCGGCCGCTTTGAAAACAAGTACGTCACCCTCGTCAACCCCAGCGCCGTCAAGGGCCTTCCGATCCTTCTCGGGCTGGCCGACGCCATGCCAAATACAGCCTTCGCCGCGGTCCCCAGTTGGGGCACAACCGAGGCGGACTACGCCGCCATGCGCGCCCGTCCCAACATCACGCTGCTCCCGCGGGTCGAAGACATCACTGACGTCCTGCGCCAGACCCGCGTCACACTGGTGCCCAGCCTCTGGGCAGAAGCCCGCAGCCGCATGGTTCTCGAAAGTCTCTCCCGCAGCGTCCCCGTCCTGGCCTCCGATGCCGGCGGCCTGCGCGAAGCGATGTGCGGCATAGACTATGTTCTGCCAATCAACCCCATCCTCCGTTACAAGCCGGCGGTGAGCGACCGTATGGTGCCAGAGGCCGAGGTGCCGCCGCAGAATCTCGAGCCATGGATTGAAGCCCTGCGAGGCCTCCTCGAAAATCAGACCGCTTGGCAAGATCTTAGCGATCGTGGCCGTAAGGCTGCTCTCGACTATCTGGGCAGCCTCTCAGTCGCGCCGCTGGAAAGAATTTTCCGCACCGCGCGCCGCAAGCAGTCCACCGTCGCCTCCGGCCCGTCCCAATTGAGCGAAGCCAAGCGCAAACTCCTCGCCCTCCGCCTCGCCCAACATCGCCAAGCCCGCGTCAACCGCGTCTTCCCCGTCCAATGGGGCACGGGTGTCAAGGTCTACTTGTTCCCCTGGGCCGCCGCTGGCACCCAGGCGTGGGGCTTCCTGCGCGAAAACTTGGGCGACAGCTTCGCGCTCATCCCCGCCCTTTTGCCTGGACGCGAAGAGCGCGCTGGACAAGACTTGCCGGAAGATTTCAACCAACTGGTACGGGAGATCTGCGATCAAATGGACACCTCCGGGGGCTTCATCCTCGCAGGCCATTCCATGGGTGGCGGCCTCGCCTTCGAAGTCGCGCGCGAACTGCGCCGCCGCGGCGCGCCCATGCCGCTCGGCCTGCTTCTTTCCAGTTGCACAGCGCCCCTCGCTCGCGTCGTCAAGTCCGAAGTCGCTTCCGACGCCCCCGCCCTACAGCAGGCCGACGAGCGCCTCTTCGGCCGCCACCGCTATGCCCAAGAGCCCCCGCTGGCCCTGCCCATCACCTCGCTGTCCGGCGATGCGGAAACCCTCAACATGGACGATTGGGCCCAAGAAACCACCGCTGCCTTCCGGCGCGTCACTTCTTCCGGCGGACACTTTTGGCTACTTTCGCAACCTTCTGTGTTTTCTCAGGAACTGCGCCGGCTAGTTCCTTCGCAAACTCGCTCTGATCCCTCTTGACCCTCTCAGCGTAATCGCGCGCATAGGCCAACATCTTCTGCCGCCAACTCGTGTCCCGCCCAAAGGCAATCAGCTCATCGGCAATCGCCGCCCCCTGCCGCCCACTCGCGCGCAGTTGTCCCCAAGCCATCACGTTGGCCTCGGTCACCACAAGCTGCTCCAGAGCGGCGGGCCGATTTACATAAGCTTCTAGCCTCACGCGATCCTCACCCGGCACCAGTTCGCGCAAAACGTAAGACTCATCGTCCACATCAACGGCGTGCAGAAAGGCCGGAGCGATCGCCTGCACCCGGCGTTGGATCGTCACAATTCGCTCGGCCTGGCTGTGCCATACCGGCTGGTCGCCGATCACGCTCGGCCGCGCCTGCTTCAGATCCAGCAGGAAATTGTTGTCTGGCGATCCCTTGCCCTCCACCAGCAAAATATAACGCTTCACCCCCAGGCTCCCGGTTCCGGCCACCCTACGCGCCGCTGAGAGCAAATTGAAAAACGCTTTTCTACCCACCTGCTCGCCAAAGCTGTGCACAAACCGTTGCAGACGCTCCCAATCACCAGGCTCCAACGGCAACGCTCCGTCGCCGTTGATCGAGATCTGTCGCGTCTTGCCGCCAAGTGTAGTGTGCCGTTTTAGCAACTGCTTCCGTGTGCGGCCCTTCAACGAATAGACCAGGTCCTTAACCGCGTCCCGCGCCGTCGCCCGCTCCACCCAACGTGGCTTGCCTTCATTCAACTCGATGGCGTACTCGGCAAGAAAGCGCTCCGCCAGCAGCCCGTCCGCGGACAAGTGAATCCCCGTCAGCATCCGAAGAATTTCGTAATGCGCCGGCGCGAGCGCCGCCTCGTCAAAGTCGTTGAAGTCGAAGTAGACCAGCCGGTTGTCGCCCTTGTAGACACCGAAGTTCTCCAGGTGTGCGTCCCCGCAGATCCACGCCGCCGGCGACTTCGGGATCGACGCCGCCTCCGCCGTCAAGTCCTCGTAGAACAAGTGCGCCGTACCGCGAAAGAACGCCGTGGCCGTTGCCGCAATCGACCGGTACTTCATCGCCAGCCGCTCCGCGTCGCGGCCCTCGTTGTACTTGAAGATCCGTTCGGCTACCGTCATCACGCCGCTTGGATTGGGTTGCGCAACAGGCCAATCCCCTCAATCTCCACTTCCACCGAATCCCCCGGCACCATCTTTTTCGTGGCCCCCGGCGTGCCCGTATAAATCACGTCGCCCGCCTCCAGCGTCACGTATTTCGAGATGTAGCTAACGATCGTCGGACAGTCGAACAACAGATCGCTCGTGAACTGCTTCTGCACCACGTCACCGTTCAGTCGCGTCTGCAACAACGCCTTATCGTAGGCCGCGCCGCGCACCAGCATCGGCCCCAGCGGCCCGAAGGTATCGCTGCCCTTCGCCCGCCACCATTGCAAGTCCTTCTCTCTTCCACTTTGCCAGTCACGTTCGGAAACATCGTTGCCGCAAGTCACCCCAAAGATTGCCGCCCGCGCCTGCGCCACTGTCAAGTTGCGCCCGCCGCCGCCCATCACCAGCACCAACTCGCCCTCGTAGTGAACGTTCTTGGCCCCAGCCGGAATCACGATGGCGTCCCCCGGCGCGATCAGGCACGTAGTCGGCTTGTAGAAAATCTCCGGCTCCTTCGGCACTGCCCGCGCCCCGATGTGGCTCTTGTAATTCAACCCCACCGCCAGCACCTTCGGCGGATCCGCTGGCGCCAGCAGCTTAATCTCCTTCAGCAGCTTCTTTCCACCCAGCGGTCGGCCATTCAAATACGGTGCCGCGCTGAGCGAGATGACGTGGTCGCCGTCCACGCGCCCCCAAGAGACCCGGGCCCCCTGGTGAAAGCGGACGAATCGTTCGATCGCGTTGGCCGCCGGGGCCGCCGCAACGGCCAAGCTGGCTAATGAGTTTCTGCGTGTCATGGCTGAGAAGCGATAATGATATCAACGATGAACAGTTTGCACCCGTTCCGCGTCGGCCTCGTGCAGATGTCCTGCTCGCTCGACCCCAAAGAAAATTTAGATAAAGCCATTCTCAAAATCCGCGAAACAGCCGCTGCTGGCGGGCAGATCATTTGCCTCCAGGAGTTGTTTCGCAGCCAATACTTTTGCCGTGAAGAGCGCGCCGATCTCTTCGATCTTGCCGAACAAATTCCCGGCCCCTCCACCATCGCCATTGGCAAAATCGCCAAAGAGCTCGGTGTCGTCGTCATTGCCAGCCTCTTTGAAAAGCGCGCCGCTGGCCTGTATCACAACACTGCGGCCATCATTGGCGCCGATGGAGAGCTACAGGGCATCTTCCGCAAGATGCACATCCCCGACGATCCGCTCTTTTACGAAAAGTTTTACTTCACTCCCGGTGACCTCGGCTTCCTCAATTTCGACACGCCGTTCGCCCGCATCGGCGTCCAGGTGTGTTGGGACCAGTGGTACCCCGAAGGCGCTCGCCTCACCGCCATGCAAGGCGCAAACGTGCTCTTCTACCCGACCGCAATCGGCTGGCACCCGCACGAAAAAGAACAATACGGCCCCTCGCAACTCGACGCCTGGCGCACCATCCAGCGCTCCCACGCCATCGCCAACGGCGTCTACGTCTGCGCTGTCAACCGCATCGGCTTTGAGGGCACGCCTGATTCAGGCCTTGAATTCTGGGGCAACTCATTCGTCGCCGATCCCTTCGGCGTCATGCTCGCCGAGGCCTCCCACGACAAGGAGGAAAACCTCGTCGTCACCTGCGACCCCGCCCGTATGGAAGAGGTCCGCCGCAACTGGCCCTTCTTCCGCGACCGCCGCATCGATCACTACGGCGGCATCACCCAGCGGTGGGCCAAGTAGTGTCCCTGCGCATGCCCGCCGAATGGGCACCGCATCAGGCAACCTGGCTCGCCTGGCCCCATGAGAAAAGCGATTGGCCCGGCAAGTTTGCAACCGTCCCGTGGCTCTACGGCGACATCGTGCGCCACCTCTCGCGCGTCGAGCGGGTCCGGATCGTGGTCGAAAACTCCGACGCCCAGGAGGCCGCCCGCAAGATCCTGAAAAAGTGCGATGCCGATCTCGCGGCAGTCGACTTCTTCACCGCCCCCACAGACCGTAGCTGGGTCCGCGATACCATGGCGATTTTCGTCCACAACCAACGCGGCCGTCTGGAAGCGCTCGACTGGGCCTTTAACGCCTGGGCCAAGTACGACAACTTCGCCAAGGACGACGCCCTGCCCGCCTTTGCCGCTGCTGGCCTGGGCCTCAAGCGCCACTCGCCCGTCTGGAGCAAACGTCGCGTCGTGCTGGAAGGCGGCTCCATCGAAGTCAATGGCGCGGGCCTCATGCTAACCACTGAGGAATGCCTTCTCAGCGACGTCCAGGCCCGCAACCCCGGCCTGACCCGCAAGGACATCGAAGCCATCTTCGCCCGCTATCTCGGCATCACCGAAACCATCTGGCTCAAAGACGGAATCACGGGTGACGACACTCATGGCCACGTCGATGACCTTGCCCGTTTCACGGACGAGCGCACCATCGTGATCGCCAGCGAGTCCGACAAGACCGACGCCAACTACCACTTGCTCCGTGAGAACCTCGCCATCCTGCGCCAGCGCAAAGACCTCCGCGTCGCCACGCTCCCCATGCCGCAGCCCGTCAACTTCGACGGCCAGCGCCTACCGGCCAGCTACGCAAATTTCTACATCGCAAATGGCATCGTGCTGGTGCCAGTTTTCAACGACCCTGCCGACCGCACGGCGCTCAACACGCTCGCCAAGCTCTTCCCCTCGCGCCAGATCGTTCCCATCTATTGCCGCGATCTTGTCCTCGGCCTGGGCACCCTCCATTGCATGACCCAACAGGAACCGTGCGTACAATGAAATTAACGTGAGTTTGTTGCAAAAAGGTTCTAAGTCCGAGGACGACGCGGTCAAGCGGTTAATCAAGCAGATCAACGGGATCGATGACGAAAAAGACAAGGTCGGTCGCTATGTCTTCGCCATTTTCATCTTCGTCTTCCTTATCGCGTCTACGATTCTGGCGGTTGTGGTCCTAAACCCGAAACCCGACTAGCCTCAGCATCCAAAAAACGCAACGTCTCTTCCAACTGCAGCCGGTAGCGCTGATTGCTGGTCTCTCTCAGATCCTTCAACACCCGGCGCTTGCGCAGCGCAATATCGTCGAGCACGCGCTCCCGCGCCACATCCTCTGCCGTCTGGACAACTTCCTCCTGCGCCCGCGCCCGCTCCTCGCGCAAGTCCTGCTGGTTCTCGATGTCTTTCGATTCCCACCCTCGGGCCACGGCGTCAATACCTCGCCACGGTGTGGTCGATCTCCATCGACCAGCGATCAATCCCGCCCGCCAGACTCATCGCATTCGAGATGCCCTGATTCCTCAGCCACGCCGCTGTATTCAAACTGCGAACGCCATGATGGCAATAGACCACTAGTTGCTTGCCTTCTGCCAGGCCCTCCACGCGGTTCAGGTTCGCGGGGATTGTGTTCATCGGAATCGACTCGCACGGCTCAATCCGCGCCGTCGCGTGCTCCCATGTCTCGCGGCAATCAAGCAGCACCACATCGGCCTTCCCCGCCAGTAGCGCCGCCAGGTCTTTGGCGTGGATCTCGATCGGAACTTCGGTTGTGGACATCTGTTCACAGGATAATGGATCTAATGAAGTGGATTGCCGCCGGATTGCTATTGATGTGCGCCTCGGGCTGGGCGCAGGAGCGCGATGTCCAACTCCAGAGCTTTGACCAAGTCTGGCAAACCATCGCCAACAAACACTGGAACCCCAAGCAACTTGAGAAACTCCCGGACGGCAGCAGTTGGGCTGGGATCCGCGACGCTTATCGTAAGCGCGTGGCCGCCACCAAGTCGCCGGACGAAGTGCGCGCCATCCTGCGTGAGTTGATCGCCAAGATCGGCAAGAGTCACTATGCGATCTCAGGCTTTGACGCTTCGCGCGCCTCCACCCTGCGGCAGGGAGGCGGCACCTCGCCTGGCTTCTCCGTCGAATTGGTGGAAGGCAAGATCTTGGTCACGGCTGTGCGCGCCGGCGGTCCAGCCGCGGCCGCGGGTGTCAAACCAGGCTGGGAGGCCCTCAGCGCCGACGGAGTCGCCATCCAGAACGCGGGCCAAGGCATGCTTCACGAAGATCTCCGCCGGCACCAGATTCTTCAGCAGCAGATTGGCGGCTACGGCGGCCAGACTCTCGATTACGAATTCCGCGCCGGAGATGAGAAGAAGCTGCTCCGCCTGCATTTGCCCAAGGCCGACGGCTCAGCCGGCTTCGGCTTTATGCAGGGTATGGACGTGCAACGCGAGTTCCGTCTGGTCGGTCAAAAGGACGTCGGCTACTTTCGCCTCGATCTCTTCCTCGACGCCGTGCGCGTGCTTCCCCAATTCGAGCAAGCGATCAAGGCATGCGGCGCATGCAAGGGTTTCGTGATCGACCTCCGCGGCAATCCCGGCGGAATCGCCGTCATGGCCAACGCCATGGCCGGCTGGTTCGTCGCCAAGAGCGGCGTCAAACTCGGCACCATGTATCAACGAGGCGTTGACCTGAACTTCATCGTGATCCCCAGGCTCAACGGCTTCACCGGTCCGCTCGCGATCCTCGTTGACGGCGCCTCGGCATCCACCAGCGAGATCTTCGCCGGCGGCATGCAAGACCTCAAGCGCGCCCGCGTCTTCGGCTCACGCAGCGCCGGTGCCGCCCTTCCCAGCGTGATCGAAGTCCTCCCCAACGGCGACTTCTTCCAATACGCCGTCGCCAATTATGTCTCCGCCTCCGGACTGGAGCTGGAAGGCCGCGGCGTCACCCCCGACCTCGCCGTCGCACATACCGCCGAGGCCTTACGCCAAGGCAAAGACCGCCCCTTGGACGCTGCGCTAGATTGGATTTATGCGAATCCAACTCCTGCTGACCGGGCTGCTCAGCACTAGCCTCCTCTTTGCGCAACGGGCCGCAGTGCCTCCCACCGGACAACAGATTCTCGATCGCTACGTCAAAGTCACCGGCGGCAAGGCCGCCTACGATAAGGTCAAGTCCGTCACTATGCTCGGCACGATGGAGATCAAAGGCCAAAACGTACGCGGTGAAATGAAGATGTATCGCATTGACGGCGGCAAATACTATACGGTCGTCGACCTCCCCGGCGTCGGCAAGCAAGAGGATGGCTCCGACGGCACGACGGTTTGGGACAAAACGGTGCTCGGACCCCGCCTCAAGACCGGGGACGAAAAGTTCCTCGCCGCCTGTGCCACCGGCGCCATGAGCGAATACCAGCGCACCGCCACCGAGCAGGACAAGTGCTATTCGAAGACTGAGTACTCTGGCGAAGAAACCATCGCCGGCAAGGTCTACCAGAAGGTGACGTTGACGCCAAAGCTGGGTAAGCCCGAAGTGCAATACTTCGACAAAGTCAGCGGCCTGCTACGCCGCACCAGGATGATCCTGCCCTCACCCATGGGCGAAGTGCCGATCGTGATGGTGATTGAAGAATACAAGACGATCGACGGGATCGTGACGCCAGTCAAGCTGGTCAACCAGATGGGTCCGATGGAAATGGAGATGAGCTTCTCATCCGTCAGGTTCAACGAGAAGCTGCCCGGGACGCTGTTCGAACTACCGCCGGAAATCCAGGCGCTGGTGGAAGCCGAAAAGAAGCCGACGCCCTAGTCCTTCCGCCAGGCGTCCTCAAACGCCTTCCAGAAATCCTCATCGTTCTTCTGCCAACGGTCCGCCTGCACCCCCGATAGCTGCACCTCGGTG
The DNA here is from genome assembly GCA_025356215.1 of Bryobacter sp. Lineage (GTDB taxonomy): Bacteria > Acidobacteriota > Terriglobia > Bryobacterales > Bryobacteraceae > Bryobacter. Next base: position 9,473 of record JANXUM010000336.1, read on the forward strand.
TGCCGCATCGTACCGTGCCCATACGGGCAAATCCACTCCAACTGCGGCGGCGCAAACAGCATCGCCCTTGACCAATTCCCCGTCGCCACCGGCATCCTGAGTCGCGCAGCACAATCCCGGCAGCGGAGCTTTTGATCCAACCAGAAGAAGTACCCCGCGACAAACACCGCCATGTCCGCGCCCAGCACCGCAAAGCTATACCCAAGATGCAAGCCAAGCGTTGAGTTTGGGATCCAACGGTTAATCCAAAAGATCAGAACAAGATGCGAAGCCGCCAGAGCGGCCACCTTGGCGGCCAATAGACACCACCATCTCATGCGCGTTTGGACGCGCTAATTCTTGAAGAAGTTCCGCATCAGGAACAGAACATTCGCTGGCCGCTCCGCCAATCGCCTCATAAAGTACGGATACCATGCCTCGCCATAAGGTACGTAAATCCGCAGCCGGTAGCCATCCCGGATCAGTTGCCGCTGCAAGTCCCGCCGCACGCCGTACAGCATCTGATACTCGAAACTGTCCTTCGGGAACCCGCCGCCCACCGTCACCATCCGCTCATCGTGCGTGGCGATTGCCGGGTATGCCCCGTCTTCCAACAACAACCGCGCCAGCTTCAGATAGTTACCGTCCACATCCCCCTTGTCCGCATAGGCAACATTCGCGGGCTCCGCGTAAGCGCCCTTGCAAATCCGCACCGGCAACAGCCCCCGGTTCAGCTTCTCGATATCGGCCTGACTACGAAATAGATAGGCCTGAATCACCGCGCGCACGCAACCGAATTCGGCGTGCAATTTCTCCACGATCGCCAAGGTCCGGTCCACATAGGCGCTCGACTCCATGTCAAACTCCACCCGGCTTCCCGTCTCCTTGGCCAGCGCCACAAGCTGCCGGGCATTCGCCAGACACAACTCCTCATCGATATCGAGGCCCATCTGCGTCAGCTTGATAGAAACCGTCGATTGCAGCTTGCGATCCGCGATCTGCCGCAACGCCTCCAGGCAATGATCACGGCTCTGGTTGGCCTCAGCCACCGCCGACACGCTCTCACCCAAATGGTCCAGTGTCGTTAGAATCCCCTCGGCGTTCATCTTTTGACACACAGCCAACGCTTCCGCCAATGTGTTCCCGGCAATAAATCGGCGCGTCAGCGGACGCGCCATCTTGGATTGCTCCATCCATTGGCGCAGTGCGCGTTGTTGACTGAGAAAGATAAAGAAGTTACGCAGCATTCGCAGTGCCGCTTTGATTGTCTCAAGATCCTACCGTAGTAGGTGAAACGAGATGATCCCGAGCAATGTGCCTGCGGCCGCCCCAGCCACGACGTCGCTCAAGAAGTGCATGCCAAGAACGATCCGGCTTGTCGCGATCGATAGCGCGCAGAAGCACAACTCAAAAGCGTGTTCCGGGTATATGGCCAGCAGTGGGGTTACGATCGCAAACGCGGTAATCGTGTGGCCCGACGGGAAGCTGAACTGATCTGGCGGCAACAGCGTCGACCAGCAGTGCGGTGCAATGTGGCAAGGACGGCGTCGACCGGTAACTCGCTTGGCCCACAAAAAAAACGCAATGCCTGTAAAAGCGGCCAACACGGACGACGCAACGGCAAGATACCGTTCTTCCCCTCCCACCGCCAGCACCAGCGCCGCCAGCGCGCACCACAGCCACCCGTCGCCACTCCGCGTGGCGCAAATCATCCACAACCGAACCCACTGAGGAGGGCTCCAGTTATGGACCCGCCGCATGATACGGTGATCTCTGGTCTCGATAAAATTTCGAACTTGAGGAAGGACGCTCATTTTGAGATCCGCAGCGCATTCCCGGTCGCAACCATTTTCAAAGTTGCGGACCGTGCGATTGTTCCCATGCCTATTTATTGCTCCTGAAAGTGTCAGGGCCGTGACGATTTGAAAAAACGTGAATGAATGTAATTGTTTTTTGCTGCGTTTGTTGTGATTTTCGCATGTTGATGCGTACGATGAGGGTTCTCAATGCCGAAACTGGACTTTGTATTCTTCGATGCCGGGGGTGGGCATCGCGCGGCGGCCACCGCTCTCAAGCAAGCCTGTGAAGCCCGCTTTCCCGATTGGCAGATCCGGCTGGTCAATCTGCAGGAGGTGCTCGACAACCTCGACGTCTTCCGCAAGTTGACCGGCATCCGCATGGAAGACATCTACAACCTCGTGCTTCGCAAGGGCTGGACCTTGGGCTCCAAGCAACTCGTGCCGATTATGCAAGGTATCATCCGCCTCTACCATCCCATGCAGGTGAACGAACTCCGCCGCTTCTGGCGCAAGGGTACCCCCGACATACTCGTCAGCCTGATCCCCAATTTCAATCGCTCCATCTACCAGTCCATCGTCGCCGAAAGCCCGCAGACAAAGATGGTCACCACGCTCACCGACATCGCCGACTTCCCGCCTCATTTCTGGATCGAGAAGGGGCAGGATCAGTACTTCATCTGCGGCTCGGCCAAGGCTGAGCAACAAGCACTAGGCATGGGCCACGCCCCGGACAAAGTTTTCCGCGTCAGCGGCATGGTCCTCAATCCCCGTTTCTATGAGCCGATTCACTTGGACGTCCCCGCAGAGCGAGCCAAACTCGGCCTCAAGCCCGACCTCCCCACCGGCCTCTTGCTGTTCGGAGGCTACGGCTCGGCGGTAATGGAACGCATCGCCATAAAGCTCGATAAAAGCGGCATCGACATTCAACTGATCTTCATTTGCGGCAAGAACGAAAAACTCAGGGAGCGCATTCGCGCCCTCAACCTCCGTATGCCGCACTTCGTCGAGGGCTTCACCTCCAAGATTCCCCACTACATGAAACTGGCCGACTTCTTCATCGGCAAGCCCGGCCCCGGTTCCATCTCCGAAGCGATTCACATGGGTCTCCCGGTCTTTGTTACCCGAAACGCTCTGACCCTTCCGCAAGAGCGTTACAACGCCGACTGGGTTACCGAAAATGAACTCGGCTTGGTTCTCCCGAGCTACGCCAAGATCGTCCCCGCCGTCCAGCAATTGCTCCAGCCCGGCACCCTGGCCCGCTTCCAGGCCAATGCTCGCAAAATGCAAAACCGCGCCGTCTTTGAGATCCCCGATCTCCTTGCTAAGCTTCAGCAATGAAACTTTGGCCGCTGCCATTGCTGTTCGCGGGCCTGCTCAGCGCCCAGACTCCACTCACAGACTACATAAACGCTATCGGGCAAAAGCAACTTGCCGCCCGCAAAATCGCCGTTGCCGGAATCTCGAATGAACACCAGGCGCGCCAGCGTATGGCCGACACCCGCGCCAAACTCATCAAGACCATCGGCGGCCTGATCTCCTACCGGGGCCCGCTCAACGCCGCCACCGCCCAGTCCATCGATCGAGGCACGTACATCGTCGAAAACGTCCATTTCGAGGCGTTGCCCAATTACATCGTCACCGCAAATCTCTATCGCCCCAAGGCCCCCGGCAAGTATCCCGCGGTTCTGTTCTCCATCGGCCATTGGGATCTCGGCAAGCCAGCGGGGCAACGCATCTGCGCCAACCTTGCCGCCAAAGGCTTTGTTGTGCTGGCCTACGACCCCGTGGGACAAGGCGAGCGCATGCAGGCCTTTGACGCCCGCTACGGTCGCAGCCTGATCGGCGGCTCCACCGAACAACACTTCATGGGCGGAGCCCAAGCCGTGCTCGCCGGCGAAACCCTGGCCCGTTATTTCATCAACGACTCCATGCGCGCCATCGACTATCTGGTCAGCCGCCCCGAAGTCGACGCAACCAAAATTGGCGCCACCGGTTGTTCCGGCGGCGGCACGCAAACCACCTACATCGCCGCCCTCGACGAGCGCGTCAAAGTCGCCGCCCCCGCCTGCTACATGAACTCCTTTGAGATGCTCCTCGCCGGGCCCACTGGCGATAGCGAGCAGAGCTTCCCCGGCTTCCTTGCCGAGGGTCTCGACCAGTCCGATTGGCTCATGCAATTCGCGCCCAAGCCTTGGCTGATCAGTTCCACTGAGCAAGACTTCTTCACCCCAGCCGGAGCCAAAATCGTCCACGATCAGGCCCGCCAGTTCTACAGCATTTTCGATCGCCAATCGATGGTCAAGTGGGTGGTCGGTCCCGGTGGCCACGGCACGCCTCTGGTGGTGCGCGAAGCCATATACGAATGGATGATCCACTGGCTCAAAGACGGGAAAGCCGACCCGAAGGAGTTGGATCTGCCAATGCTCCCGGCCGACCAGCTCTGTGTCTACACCAAGTGCCTGGCCCCGGGCCGCGGCCTCAGCGAAGTCATCGCCGAATCCTGGAAGCGCCGCGCCAAACCAGCCGACGTAAAAAGCATGATCAAGCTCGGCGGCCAACCCACCGGCCTAACCCAAATCACCTGGGCCGGTCCCGAAAACAGCGATGAACTCTTTGTCGTCATCGACGACGGCCGCGCCGCTCAGCGTCGCGCCGAAGTCCTTGCCGCGCTTGGCTGCCGCCTCATGATCGTGCGCCTCCCCGGCTACCCCGCTGGCCCCTCCAGCGAGGGCAGCTATAGCGGCGGCTGGATCGATCACGAACGCGCCTGGCTGGTGGGCCTCAATCTACCCACAATGCGCGCCAACGATTTGCTCGCGGCCATCCGCCCTCAGTTCGATCGCTACAAAAAGGTCTACATTCACGCCTGGGGTCTCGGCGGTGTGGCCGCCCTCTATGCCGCTCATGCCGAACCGCGCATCGCCAAAATCTGGCTTGAGCGCCTGCCCGCGGCCTTGGCCGCCGCAATGGAAGTACCCGTCCACAAGCATCTCCACGAAGCCATCGTCCCCGGCTTGGCCTTGGCCGGGGACTTCAAGGACTTCACGGACAAAAGGTTCTTCTGGGTCGACGCGACAGACTGGAACGAAAACGTCCTCCTGCGCGAAGTCCCCGGCGTCTACCGCCGCCCTTTCGAACAACCCGATAGCGATCTACTAGCTGCCTTTCGTAAACACTAGCTTCGTCTTGAACTCACCTTGAGGCGCGGCGATTTCATTGTCGATCGTCAACGTCTTGCCGTCGCCAGACAGAGTCCAGGTTTCCTTCTGCGTAATCTCCATTCCCTGGAAATCGCTCTTGGTCGCCACGGTCAGCTTGTTGTCCTTCCACTTCGCCGTCACCTTCGCGTCGCGTCCGCGCATTTGCACGGTGGCTTCTTTGCCGTCGGTCGTGTACTTGCTATCCGTTTTCATCTCGCCGCGTTCGCTCTTCTGCAGCGATTGAATCGAAATCTGCGGATCCTTGTGATCGATGTCACGCTCCATTTTCTCCGGCGCGGGCATCATCCCGAAATCGCTCTTGGTCAGATCCACCACCCAGTGTCCGGAGTAGTCGGGCTTGTCGGCAGCCATCATCAGCGCGGCCGGTACGGCCAGTAAAAGAATTCTTCTCAGCATGACCCCACTGTAATGGATTTCGTACCATCGGGGGAGTGAGAGCAATCGCACTACTGCTGCTGGCCCTGCCCTTGTTCGCCGAGAACTGGCAGAAGATCAACGCCGGGCCATTCGAAATCTACACCGCTGGCGATGTCAAGGCCGCCAAAAACCTGCTGGGCACCCTGGAGCAGATGCGCGGCCAATTGGCTGACCTTACCGGCACAGCCGATCTAAAACCGCTCTGGCCCATCCGCGTTGTAATCTCAAAAACGCAACGCCCCTCCAACCTTGCACTCACTACCAACTTTTATAGCCTCCTGCTGGCCGACGCCGTCCTCGGCAACCAGCAGAAGTATCAGATTTACAGCCTGCTGTTGAGCACCAATCTGGGCCCCCTCGACCCCTCGCTCCAGGAGGCCCTCCTCACCGTCTTGAGCAGTCTCGAAAGCGAGCGCGCCCGCGTCACCGTCGGCGCCCTCCCGCCCGCCGCCCAGCAAACCCCCAACTGGGTGCTCATGCAATATCTCATCACTAACGAGATCTACCGCGGTCGCATCCGCGTCTTCCTCTCCAACCTCATGAAGGGCACAGACCAACCCACCGCTCTGCGCAACGCCTTTGAGAAAGACGAAGCCGCCCTCCGCGCCGAAGCCGCCGCCGCCCGTCCCGCCTTCGCTCCCGTCACCTACGCGGCCAAACCCATCCTCCCCGAGCGCGACTACCGCGCCCGCGAGATCACCCCCGCCGACGCGCAACTTCAACTCGCGATCGCGCAACTTGCAGACCCTAAGCTCCGCGACCAAGCCCGCCTCGCTTGCGCCGCCAAGGCCCCCGAACTCGAAGCGCAAGAATGCCTCGCCGCCGCCTACGCCCTCTTGGGCGAAGCCGCCAAAGCCGCGGAAGAAGCCGACAAGTCCAAGCCCCCGACTCCCCGACTCCTTTACCTCGCCGCAGTCGGCCAGCCCGACCGCCTCAAGCACCAGCAACTCCTGTTTGCCGCCCTCCAGGCCAAGCCCATCTACCCCGACGCCGCCCTCGCCTTCGCCTCCAAAGAAAACGACCCGCTCAAAGCCTTCAAGGCCCTCAAGGCCGCCGCCGCGGCCGCCCCGCGCGACACCAACTACCAAAGTGCGCTGGCTAAATCCGCCCACACCGCCGAGCAGTTCTCTGACGAAGCCAAAGCCTGGGCAGCCGCCGAGCGCGCCGCATTTGACCCAACCGTAAAAGAGATCCTCCGCCAAGCCCGTCTCGGTGCCCAGGACCGCCGCTATGAAGCCGAAGCCGAGGCCCGCCGCGAGGCCGAAGCCGCTCGCCTCAAGGACATCGAGCGCGTTCGACAAGAGAGCCTCCGCCGCGTCCGCGAAGCCGAAGCCCGCGCCCGCGGCGAGATGACTCCACTGCCACCGGGCACCAAAGTCGAACAATGGTGGGATGGCGAAACTCCCACCGGCGCCATCGCCGGCCTTCTCGCACGCGTCGATTGCATGGGCGGCGGCAAGGCCCGCATGGCCATCCGCGACGCGGTCGGCAAGCTCACCGTCTTCGACGTCGCAGACCCCTCAAAGCTCATCCTCAGCGGCGCCGGTGCCGAGACTTTTAACTTTTCCTGCGGCGTCCAAAAAAACCAACGCAAAGTCAAAGCCGCCTTCAAGGACAACCGCCTCCTCTCGATGGAGCTCCTGCCCTAAATGCGCCTCCAAAACCGCTGGTGGGTCGTTGCGATCTTCTATCTTTCCTCCAGCATCAACTACCTCGACCGCATGATCCTCAACGCCATCTCGCCCGAGTTCATGCGCGAATACCACCTCAGCTACGAGCAGTTCGGCTGGATCCACACGCCCTTCTACGTCGCCTACATGTTCGCCTCCCCCCTGCTGGGCTGGTTCCTCGATCGCGTGGGCCTCAACTGGGGCACCGCCATCGCCCTCACCTGGTGGAGCGTCATGGGCATGATGCGCGGTTTCGCTCAGGGCCTCCCCACCATGGTTGCCGCCCACAGCCTCGTCGCCATCGGTGAATCCGCCGGCATCCCCAGCACAGCCAAAGCCGCGCAAACCTATCTCAAACAGGAGGAGCGCGCCATCGGCAGCTCGATGTCGCAAATCGGCCTCGTCATCGGCGTCACCGCCGCCTCCTTTATTGCCAATTTCTGCATCGCCCACTGGGGCTGGCGCAGCGCCTTCTTCGTCGCCGGCTGGATCGGCTTCCTCTGGATCCCCCTCTGGTTTTGGGCCTCCCGCCAAGCCCCCAAGCAAATCGCCTCCGCCGAATCCTCCGGCATCGATACGCGCCAAATCCTCCGTATGCCCCAAACCTGGGGCTTCATCGTCGCCAACATCCTCTCCCTCGGCATCTTCGCGCTGTGGACCACCTGGAGCAACCACTACTTCATCAAGACCTTCCACATGACCACGGCCGACGCCAATCGCATCGCCCCCATCCTCCAATACGTTGGCCTTACCGGTTCCTTCCTCGGCGGCTGGGCCTCCATGCGCCTCATTCGCAAAGGCTGGCAGCCCATGCGCGCCCGTCGCCGCGTCTACCTCTTCGGCGCACTCGGCATGACCGTCTCCGCCCTCGTCCCCCTCGCGGCCACTCCCGCCTGGGCCATTCTGCTGATCGCGATCAGCTACGGCGCTTCTTCCGCCGCCAGCGTCAACCTCTATACGATGCCGCTCGACGCCTATGGCGGCAGCAAGGCCGCTTTCGCCGTCTCCCTGCTCACCGCCGGCTACGGCTTCTTACAACTCGTCATCTCTCCGATGATCGGCCGCGTCGCGGACCAGCGCGGCTTCGGCCCCGTCTGTGTCGCCGTCGCCTTCCCTCCTCTGCTCGCCTATCTCATCCTGGAAGCAACCAAACTCCGTGCCCCGCAGACGATACGTTCTTAGCTACGCCAATGGCCCCGCCGATCGCGTCGCCGCCATGCGCGCCGATCTCCTCAGCATCCTCCCCGGCTATGAGCACGTCCACATCGATGGCGATCGGGCGCAATGGTTTCCGCCCTTCTCCATTGCCCACACCGCCGCCCTCATCGGCCCCGGCTGCGATATGCGCGCCGTGTCGAAGGCCCTCCTCCTCGCCCCCACGCGCCTGCTCGCCTACAATCCCCGAGGCGACCGTTACCACCTCCACCCCCGCGCGCCCATATCCTCGCTACTCTTCTTTCTCGGCTGGCCCGTCCACCGAATCCATCTCCGCCCATGGCGAGACGACACCGTGCACTACGCCAATATCGATCGCCACCCCGGCAGGCCAACCATCCCCGATGCCCCCAACATCGCCATCCTCTCGCCCTATCTCCCCTGGCCCCTCAGTCACGGCGCCGCCGTGCGCATCTACAACCTGATTCGCGAATCCGCGCCCACTCACAACATCCACCTCTTGGCCTTCACCGAGTCGCAAGACAACCCCGCCCCCGGCCCCCTGCTCGATCTCTGCGCCTCCGTCACGATGGTCCGCAAGCCCGACCTCGGCCGTCTTCGTTGGGCCAGCCTCAAGCCCCCGGAAGCCCTCGAATACACAACACCCGCGATGCAAAGCGCCCTCGATCAAACAAGCTACGATCTCCTCCAAACCGAGTTCACCCACCTCGCCTCCTACGGCGGCGACCTCCTCGTCGAGCACGACATTACGATGGACCTCGCCGCCCAGGAGCACAAACGCAGAGGCACACTCCACTCCGCCTGGAACTTCCTCCGCTGGCGCAACTTCGAAACCGCCGCCCTCAGAAACTACCGCGCCATCGCCGTCATGAGCGATCGAGACCTAGATCAGATCCAACACCCCAACATCCACGTCCTCCCCAATGGAGTCGACCTCGCCCGCTTCGCTCCCTCCCCCGAGCAGGACGGCCACAGTCTCCTCTTCATTGGCAGCTTCCGCCATTTTCCCAACGCCCTCGCCTACCGCTTCCTGGCCGAAGAATTCTGGCCGCTGATGCAAGGTGCCACGCTCAATGTTGTCGCCGGGCCCAACCCCGAACTCTACTACCCCTTCGGCGAAATCCCCCGCCCGCCCGGCATCGCCCTCCACTCTTTCGTCAGCGATGTCCGCCCGCTATACAACGACTCAAATCTCGTCTTAATCCCGACGCCGGTCTCCGCCGGCACCAACATCAAAGCGCTCGAGGCGATGTCGATGTGCCGAGCCATCCTCTCGACCCCCAGCGGCATCCACGGCCTCGGTCTCACGTACGGTCTCGATGCCTGGGTGGCGGAAGGTGCCCAAGCCTTCGCCGACAGCGCCGCAATGCTCCTCAAAGACAGCCCCCTGCGCCTGCGCATCGCCACCAACGCCCGCGCCATCGCCGAGCGCGATTTCGACTGGGCCCCCATCGCCCGCAAACAGGAAGCCCTATGGCGCAGCCTCCTGAAATAACACTCCGCGAAGGGCGCGACGAAGATCAGCCCCAAATCCGCGCCCTTCTCGCCGATTGCCCCCAGGCCGCCGCCTGGGCCGACACCTATCCGCTTCTCATCGCGGAAGTCGGCCCCCACCTCGCCGGCTTCGCCCTCTACCGCGTCATTGCCGAAGAAGGCGAACTCCTCAACCTCGCCGTCCACCCCAACTTCCGCCGCCAGCGCATTGCCCAAAAACTCCTCCTCGCCATCGCGCCCTTCGCATCGGTCTGGCACCTCGAAGTACGCCAATCCAACGTCCCGGCAGTCGCCCTCTACGCCTCACTGGGCCTCCGCCAGATCGGCCGCCGAGATCGATACTACGCCGACGGAGAGGCGGCCCTACTCTTCAGCGGCGCAATCGCCCGGCATCGATCTACCCCTTGAATCCCACTCCATTTGGTGTTACCACTGATGTCACCGGCGGCCACACCCCCGTCCGGCACATCCCACCCTCAGGAGGAATCATCCAATGACCCAATTGCATGACGAAGAAATAAAGCTCCAGCTCATGAGCAGCGACCCCGAGTTCCGGCGTCTCGCGGTCCAACATGCCGAATACAAGCAACTGCTTCATGAGCTCGAATCCAAGCCTCACTTGAATGAAGTCGAACTCGCCGAAGAAGCGCGCGTCAAGCGCATCAAGCTAGCTCTAAAAGACCAGATGCAGGGGTTGATGTCCCACAACTCGGCCCTGCCCGCTTAATCGATTTCCCCTCCCGCCGGGCCTCCCGTCGCGGGGCCCGGCCTTGAACATATAATCAGAGAGAAATCTTTCGCGAGAGACAGGCACTTTGAAAAGACACTTCCTTGCCCTCAGTCTGCTCTGCGGTCTTTCCCTGTCGCAAGTTCCCCAAAGCAATCAAAACATCCAACCCGGCCGGCTCTACAAGCTCAGCGTCGCCAACTGGTCGGGCCAACCTACGCCCACCTCCATCCATCACCAAGGCAAACTTCTTGCCGCCAAAACCCTCAACGCCTTCGATCCCCATCTCGCCCTCTACTGGCGAGCCATCGGCAAACAGGCCCCAACATCCAACGCCCCGCTCCGCATCGATCTCGCCTCAAGCGCCAACGCAACCGAAAGTTCCCTCGACTCCAACTCCCCCATCGACGTCGCCCTCGATCGCGATTACGACGCCCTCGCCTCCACGGCCCCCTATTTTGACGCGTCGCCTGATCAAGGCATCCACTGGTACCGGCTCCGCCCACAAGCAACGGCCATTGCCTATCTAAGCGTCCAAGTCGACAATCGCGATCTCCCCAGCGACATCGACACCTTCACGCGCGATGCCGACGGCACGCTCCAACCCATGCGCGAAGGCGCCTACGCCTACCTGCCAGAATCCACCCAAAGCATGCCCGGCCTCTCCAGCTTCCGCGTCCGTCGTCTTGAGGCAGGCAAAGAGTATCTGCTCCGCGTCGCCGCCAACCACCCCGCCTACACCCTACGCCTGCGCGCCTACAACACCCCGGATCGCCGCAACGCCACAGAAGCCATCCGCATGGGCATGGACTTCCTTTCAAGCCTCGGCCAAGCCTGGCACGCCAACATGCCCCGCCGCGGCGCCGTCGCCACCCGCGCCACTCTTCCCCACGCTGAAATTCAAGGCTGCGTCGCCTGCCACCCCACCGTTTTCACCATGCGCGCCTACGATACCGCCCGCGCCAACGGCTACCCCGACGTCAACCCCCACGCCCGTCAAACCCTCCTCGCGCAACTTCAGAACAACCCCCGCCCCTTCCCAGGCCACCCCGGCGTCACCTGGGCCCGCACCATCTTCTCCGCCCGCG